>JAGDMX010000197.1 GCA_017860725.1 Chloroflexota bacterium
ATGGTAAAGCCGTTTTCCTGCGAATAAGTACCGTTGAAGGTATTGCAATCAGCTTTGCCCGTGAGCGTGCCGTCGGCATTAAATGTAATGGTGTATTTTTTCGGGTCAGGCACGCTTGTGGTTTCCTTGGTCGTCTGGCTGGTGACACTGGTCCACTGCCAAACGATGCTCTGGATGGTATCTGACGATGTGCTCGTGGCGGTTGAGGAACAAGCCGTTGCAACCAGCGCCAATGTAAGCAGGTAGCTCGCCAGGGTCGATAACTTGAGATTTTTGTTCACTAGATGCTCCTTCGTCTAAATTCGAAATGATCAATTCATCTTATATCCCGGTCTGGGCTTTTATCTGGCCGCCCTTTACAGCCTCGACTAGCACCTGATAATCGCGCTCATTTTGGTCGGCATAAAGGTCAGCAAATTCAACCAGCGCTTTTTCAAATTCATCGTTGTTCCCTAAGTAAGCCGCTATTGCAATACGATCACCGGAACGCGCGTGTGCACGTGCCAGCGTCCAGGCACACATTTTCACGTATACCAGCATTTCGGCGGGCGACATGATATCAATGTCGGCGGAGATCTTCCAATCCCATAACTGACGCAGGTAAAAGTCGTGGGATTGACCATCCAGCCCATCCGACACACGTTCCCAGCCTAGGAAGATATCACTCGCGGCCTGCATCAGCCTCTGGCCTTCGACGACGCGCTTACCTTGTTCAGAGTAAACGCTTTTTGGCAGGTAGGGTTCTAATACCGAAGTTTGAGCCTCCTTTGCTTGCAGAAAAAGGGGATCGCGATCGTCGCGACCTAGCAAGAGGACGATCCAGGCGCGGCTGCCAACGCTGCCGACACCGACAACCTTGCGGGCGATGTGCGCAAATTGGAAATTTTCTATCAAGCGGCGACGATCCGGTTGTAAAGATGCCCGGTAATTGCTGATAAACCCGCGCATTGTTTGCTCGAATTTATCTTTCTCAGAGTCCGGAAGGAGATCTTCAATTGGCACAACCAGTGGCGGATGCGCAACAATCTGTAGCTTGCCATTCACCCGTGTGGTTAGTTTTTCAAATGCCCGCAGATTATCCCGATGGTAAGCTTGAGCAAAGTCCGCCTCTAATATTTTCATGGCCTTGGGCTTTACCGACGCTCCCCAACGCGCTTGCATCCCCGCTGGGTCAAGGTGCAGGTACCACATGCTGAGATTGCCCAGCGAGGCAAATTCGAGCATGGCCTGCTGATATTCACGAACTGTCTCGAAAACCAATCCTCGGCGAGTTTTGTTATCGAAGTTCCGCTCCCGGCCGGCGATCTCGACGCTTGCCGCCAGTCGCTTCAAGTCCCACTCCCATGGTCCGGGCAGCGTCTCATCGAAGTCGTTGATATCAAGGATCAACTCCCGTTCCGGCGAAGCGAACCCGCCAAAATTCGACAGGTGCGCGTCGCCGCAAAGCTGCACGTGTAAACCGGTCTCAGGCATACTCGCCAGGTCGGCCGCCATGATCGCCGCTGCGCCGCGGTAAAAGGCGAACGGCGAGGCCAACATACGCCCATACCGGATGGGAACAAGCTCAGGTACACGCGTTGCCGCTTGCGCCTCCAACAGGTCGATCGGATTCGGTCTATTTGCTGGTGGGTCCCAGGCAGCGTGCTCAGAGCGAGGCGTTTTCAACCGCGCTGCTTTACCCAGCGCTACTCTTTCTGCAAGTGTGTAATGGTGAACGGGTCTGGCTGATGCCGGCGTGGTGATCGGGCTATCTACTGGTTCGATGGCTATCGTTTCTTCCTTTTGCTTTTTTTTCATAACCAAAGTCAACTTTATTGGGGTGGGTACGCTGCATGGCGCGCCCACCCCCACTAACCCGGCTAAGCTGGATTGCCCGAGACCGCCGCGCGATAGGCATCCTCTACATCGCTGAGTGTCTCAAAGAATGCATCTTTGCCAATCAGATCGGTTAGCTCAGACCGATCAAGCTCGCCGCGGATGTCTTCTTCGACCTCGGCAAACACCAGCCGGACGCCTTTCTCTTTCAACATGTTGTAAAGCTCGCGCAGTGTAGCCGCCGCCGAAAAGTCAACATCATCCACAGCAGTCGCATCGATGCAGAACCAGGCTAACGGCGGTTGGGCGCTATTTACCAGCTCGAGCACCTCCTGCGAGAAAAGCTCAGCATTCGCATAATACATACTATGATGGAAGCGATACACCATCAGGCCGGGGATGGCCTGGGCATGATTAATCACCGGCACCATATGTTGTTTACCAGAGGGATCGACCTCCAGCACTGCATTCTTTGGCTTGTAGCCGTGCCGGGTATGGATCAGAATGGAGAGCACGATCGCCAACAAGATGCCTTGCTCAACGCCGATGAATATCACCACCAGCGCGGTGATCAAAGCCACCCAAAACTCGAATGGTCGCTCTTTATAAATCTTACGCATCCCTTTCGCATCGACCAGCTCAATACCGATCAGGAATACGACCGAGGAAAGCACCGCCTCTGGCATAAAGGCCAGCGGCTTGGTCAAGAACAGCAGCACGATCAGGGTAAGCACTGACATGGTCAGTGTCGCCAATTGGCTGCGCCCACCGTTACTATCCAGCATTTGGGTCTTGGTCGGGCTGCCATTCACCACGAATGTGCCGCTCAAACCGGCGCCGATATTAGCCAACCCCAAACCGACCAGGTCAATGTTTTCACTGAAGCGCTCGCTGTAGCGAGTCGCATATGCGCGTGAAGTAGCTGCGCTTTGAGCCAGGATAACGATGAACATTGAGAAAGCAATTCCTGCGAGCTGCCCAAGGATAGTCAGATTCATTGTCGCACCCGTGGGCAAACCAATCTTTGGCAGGCCGCCGGGGACGGTTCCGAGCACGGCGACGCCATACTGGGCCAGGTTTACAACATAACTCAGAACGATTGCGCCGATGACGGCGATCAAAGCGCCGGGGATTTTCTTATTGATCATCCGGCAGCCGACGATGATCACGATCACACCAACCGATACTGCCAGCGTATAGAAATTGGTTTGGCCAATCTCTTTCAGGTCGGTGATGATATCTTGTACTGGACCCATCCCACCACCGGGTATGCCTAGCATGCCCGGAATCTGCCCGATCGCCACCTGGATTCCCACGCCTGTCAAGAAACCGACCAGCACCGTCCTGGAAAGAAAATCCGCTAAAAACCCCAGTTTGATCAATCTGGCGAGTATCAGGAAACCGGCCGCCAGGAGCGCCAGGATCCCGGCATAGGCCACATACTCAGGCGAGGCCGTCGTAGCCAGCCCGACTAATCCGGCTGACATGATAGCGGCGGTGGCGGAATCGGCGCCTACCACCAGGTGCCGGGACGAGCCAAAAAGTGCAAATAGAGCTGTTGGAATTAAAATGGTATAAAGACCGGTAATTACAGGCATACCGGCAATCTTGGTATAGCCCATCACCTCCGGTATCGCCAGAGCAGCCAGGGTGATACCGGCGATGATATCAATGGAAATTCGCGAACTGTCAAGCGGCAGGATACCTGCCATGAAGTTCGGATTACGCTCAGATTTTTTCTGCACATTGGTCGTAGTCATTTTGAATCTCCTTATGCACTGCTGGCAGATTCAGGCGAAGCTGTCGCGGCCTTATCTGCCATATCTTTTTGGTGGAACTCCAGCAGCATTTTTCGCTCCTGATCTCGCTTGGGGAACAAGAAGAAGACCAGGGCCGCGCCGAGTAATACAAAAATAATGCCGGCCAGATAGGCCATGTCATCTCCATCCAGGAAAGCTGCTTTCGCTGCGGCAGAGATCTGTTCTGAATACTGCGGGTATGCCTCGGCGACCGACATGGCGCCGGAATAGGACATAGTCAGCTCGTTGGTAATGGTGCTGGGTATAGCAGCGGCATTGGGGCTGGCGGCGAGGGCAGTGGTTATGGCAGCCGCATAGCCGGCTGCTAGCAAAGCGCCGAAGATCGACTGCATAAAAGCGCCGCCCAGATCACGCTGCAAATCGGCAGTGCCAGATGCCATCCCGACGCGGGTGACCGGTACGGAGGCTGTCAGCGCGCGCGAGGCGGGCGTTCCAGCCAACCCAACGCCTATTCCCACAAAGGCATAGCCCAACCCGACCATCCAGTAGGGAATGCCTTCTTTCCACAACAGGAGCATGGTCACGAAGCCAAGCAGGACGAAGAGATAACCTGCTAGCAGCGCGAAGCGGGAACCCCGCTCCTCGACCAGCTTGGCCGAGCGCGGCGCCACCAGCACCATGAAGATCGCCGCTGGCAAGATGGCAAAACCAGCGTACACTGTTGAATAACCGAGCACATCTTGTAAGAACTGTTGACCGATGAACATGGCGCCCATCAATGAGCCGAAGACGATGATGCCGCCCACGGCAGCGACCCAGAACGTCCGCCGGGCAGCGACCTTGAGGTCATACAACGGATTCGCAGCCCGCCGCTGCCTGATGATGAAAAAAATCAGCGCGATGAGCGTGATGACGGACAAGACAATGACCAGGCTGCGTGCGCTGGCGACAGGTGCAAAATTGATCGCCAGGATGAACGAGCCAATCAGCACCAGTGAGAGGACGCCGCCCAGGTTGTCGACCTTTTCGCTGGTCTCGTTGATGTGCGCCGGCAGGTACTTCAACCCCATGAATAGCGCAACGACCGCTACCGGCAATACCACGTAAAAGACCGAGCTCCAGGGGAAGGTGGTCAATAGTAGCCCGGACAGCAGCGGTCCACAGGCGCTGATGGCGCCGCCTAACGCCGCCCACAAGGCGATTGAGCGTGTGCGCGCCGGGCCAGGTCCCCACAGCGCGGCGATCAAGGATAGCGTAGTCGGGTAGGCCATGCCGGCTGCGAAACCACCGAACAGGCGTCCGAAGATCAGGACCTGGATAACCGGTGCAAAGGCGCAGATCAGAGCAGCGGGTATTGCCAGGATGACACCAAGGATGGCGATCCGCTTACGCCCGTAGCGGTCGCCCAGGGCGCCAAACCACAACACCGAACACGCCAGACCCAGCGAATATGCTACCGCCACCAGGTTCAGCTGCGTCTGTGTCGCGTTAAACGCTTCGCCGATAGACGGCAGGGCAACGTTGGCCATCGCCAGCGGCAAGTTGGCGACCGCGGCGATGATGATGAGCGTGTACAGGACCACCTTCGCATTCGCTGGCTCAGCTAGGGCGGTCCCGCCGACAGGATTGACAGAAGAGGGATTTTCAGTCATGATCTTTCGTATCACCCGTACAATTGTAGTTAATTCTTAGGCACGGCTTCCCTGGCATCGCCTCCGCCGGCGGCAGTGTCTCGCGACCACAGGCGGAGGCGATGTATGATCGAAGCCGAACATTGGTCGAGTTGAGGTTGCCAGCAGGTTATAATCGCTCACAGGCAACCTTACTCCGCGTACAATCAGCTTGCGAGCAGTTTCTGCTTGGCAGCCTCAAACCCTCATCGTTCAGCATGCCCGTGACCTGAAGCCGGGGAGCTGTTGAAGCTGAACCATTCTATCCAAACCGGGGCCTGGAAGAGCATGCTCTTCCAGGCCCCGGTACTGTTGTAAACTTATAATCCGAGCAGTTTCGCTTTCTGGGCGGCAAATTCCTCTTCAGTGAGAATCCCCTGGGCTTTGAGCGC
>JAGDMX010000198.1 GCA_017860725.1 Chloroflexota bacterium
GTTTTCTCGTTCGGCATCCAACCAGAAGATCTCCCTGAACCGGTCGATATCCAGCCCTTGATTAGCGAGACTGGAGTGTTGCGCCCGCTCCCAACCAATCAGCAGTTTCTTCATTGTCAATGGATCAGGTTGGTTTTATTGTTATCCGTTGAGGACGAAATCATTGGGCTGTTCCTGTTTGGCCGTCGCGACCCGGATGATTATTACTCGCCGCGTGAAATTCAAACTCTGCAAGCCTTGATGAACCAAACTGCCCTGGCAATTGTTAATATTGAGCAATCTGCACGTTTGCGGGCTCTTTACCAATGGGATATCGAGAGAGAAGAGACCGAAAAGAAACGCCTGGCGCTGGAGCTCCACGATGATGTGCTGGGGCAGATGGCGCTCCTACCGCAGAGCGCTGGAGCCGGTCAGTTGGGTGATCAGTTCGACAAGACTTATCACGATACAGTGCAGCGCATTCGCGACGTGATCAGCGGCCTGCGCCCAAGCGGATTAAATTACAGTTTATACGCAGCATTATCCGAGCTGGTTGATGACGTTTACAAACAGAACGATAAACAAAAATCCGACAATCCCGCACTTGACCTGCTAATCCCATCCAATATGGAACGCTACCCGCCGGAAGTTGAACTGCATGTATTCCGGATCGTCCAGCAAGCTTTGCAAAATGCGTTAAAACATGCTCAAGCTTCAGAAATTTGCATCAGCGGGCAAATGGATCCCGGATACATTCACCTGGCAGTTCAAGATAATGGCATTGGTCTGGTCTCAGGAGAGGACCTGGACCTCGCCCATCTGCTGGCCGAGCAGCATTTTGGGCTGGCAGGCATGCATGAACGAGCGGCTATCATCAACGCCGATTTGAATATAAATTCATCGCCAGGCGCTGGAACAACCATATCCATCGCCTGGCGAGATAACGGCAAGGGTAGTAATTTTACGGTTATCTAGCTATCGTTCGCCAGTATATCTCCCAATAAGTTACCTTTTAGCAGCACCATCACGGATTTCACTCCCGGAAACTGGCGGATCGTCTGCCAGACTTGCGCACGAACGCGAGCATTATCACATCGATCCCCGGAGCGTACATAGGTGCCATCTAGGTTGACCACGACCTCGCCGGAGCTCGGCTTGTAATCCACACTGGTAACTGCGATATTGGAGCGAAAAGCGGGATTATATAACCCGGCGATGTATTCCGATTTGACGAACAAATTACTTAATGCAACGCGCACATCCTGAGCGATATCGCCTGTACGGGCAAATCCGGTTATGATTGGAATGGCAGTGTCACCGCACCCAATAGGTCCGCCATCTTCTTTTGATATCATATAGATAAAGATGACATTGCCTTCTTTGACACTAGCCGCTGAGGGCACTTTAGTAATTGTAGCTGTCGCAGTAGGAGTCGCAGTATCGGTAGGAATTTGAGTAGCTGTGGGAGTTGGCGTATCGGTCGGGATCGGTGTGGGTGTTTCTGTGGGAGGCAGCGGGGTATAGGTAGCGGTTGGAGATAAAGTTGCCGTTGGAGGCACCTCTGTAGGGGTTGCAGTCGGCGTGCCTAACTGAATTGAGCCACAGCCCGCCAAATAGATCAGAGCGATCACTGCCAGGCAGGATATTATGATTCGGCTTACCAATTTATTCATTAAAAGTCACCTGTTCATTGGGAATGGTCGTTTGGACCCCTCGCTCTGCAAATTCGGCTCCACGTTTGAGTGCTTCAAAGTTCATCGCCAGCAGGTGTTTGTGTCGGCTTGGGAGGTGATCTTGCAACGTCTTTTCGACTGCCGCAAACGATAGAACCGGCAGTTTTTGCAGCAAGGCTCCCAGCATCACCATATTGGTCATCCGCTTGTCTCCCAAAGCCTCAGCTATTTCATTCGCCGGGAGCATCACGGTCGTCAGATCACTACGTTGAAAACTACGGTTGATCAAAGATGCATTGGCAATCAGAACACCCCCGGGAAGGACCAGCGGTTCATATTTATCGAAGGAAGGCAGATTGAATACCAGGGCTGCTTTTGGGTTACGCACGGTTGGGGCGCCAATCTCTTCTTCTGAGATAATCACGGTGCAGTTGGCCGTTCCACCACGCATCTCAGGCCCATATGAGGGAATCCAGGTGACTTCGCGGCCAGCGTCCATCGCCGCATAAGCCAGCAACTGACCGGCAAAAAGAATGCCCTGTCCACCAAACCCTGCAAGGATGATTTCTGTTTGCATTTTCAAGGTTCTCCAAACTTGCCCATTATACGCGAATTCCGGCTACCGAAGAAGTGATTTTATAGTCACCCAAAGGAAACACAGGGATCATACGATCCTCAACCCAATGTAGAGCTTCCTTGGGCGTCATCCCCCAGTTTGTCGGGCAGGTCGAGAGCAGCTCGACTATGGCAAAGCCGAGCCCGCGCGATTGGACCTCAAAAGCCATACGGATGGCTTTCTTTGACAGACGGATATTTTTCGGATCGTGCAGGCTTCGGCGCACCGAATATCCCACACCATCCAGCTTTGACAATATTTCAGCCATGCGAACCGGAAAGCCAGTAGTCTCCACATCCCGGCCGCGCGGCGAAGAGGTTGTCTTCTGTCCGGGCAGGCTGGTTGGGGCCATCTGCCCACCGGTCATCCCGTAAATTGCATTATTGATGAACACCACGGTAATATTTTCACCCCGAGCGGCAGCGTGCATGATCTCCGCCATGCCGATGGAGGCCAGGTCGCCGTCCCCCTGGTAAGTAAATACTGTGCGATCCGGCAAAACTCGTTTAATCCCAGTCGCCATAGCCGGGGCACGTCCATGGGCGGCCTCAACAAAATCGCAATTGAAATAGTTATATGCAAAGACCGAGCAGCCTACGGGGGCAACCCCGATGGTTTTTTCACGCAGTCCCATCTCATCCAGAACCTCGGCAATCAAGCGGTGAGCGATGCCGTGTGTGCATCCGGGGCAATAATGGGTGGATACCTCACTAAAGGACTCGGGCCGAGAATATACTATCTGGTAAGGAATAGTTGTCACCATCTTTGCTCTCTCCTATACTCATTCCATTTGGCTCTTCAAGCGCTTCAGCCAACTGCGGCGTGGATCCCCATTCATGGTCATCGGTCTATAGGCAATGCGCTGGATTTCCGTCAAGATTTCATCTGGGAAGGGTACCACACCCCCCAAACGACCATAGAATTCCACGGGAGCGCGCCCGCTGACTGCCAGTTGTACATCCGCCAGCATCTGCCCGGTGTTCATCTCAGCCACTAGGAAAGCCCGCACCTGGCTGGCCAGTTCAGCAATGCGAGCAGAGGGGAAGGGGCTGACGGTGATTGGACGCAGCAGGCCAACTCGGATGCCCTCGGCTCGCGCTGCCCGTACTGCCGAGTAAGCTACCCGTCCTGCGGAACCGAAGCCGATGACCGCGATCTCTGCATCCTCTAGGTAGTATTCCTTGAAGCGCACTTCATTGGCTTCTATTGTTTGCCAGCGTTCCAGCAAGCGGATATTGGTCACTTCTTCATCTTCCGGTTTTAGATAGATTGAGGACAATATGCGCCGTTCGCGGCCTTGAGCTCCTTGGACGGCCCAATCGGGCACCGGGCGATCCAATGGTAGCATCGGTGGCAGCTCTGCCGGTTCCATCATCTGGCCAACATTGCCATCCGCAAGGACAATACAAATCGCCCGGTATTTTTCAGCCAGATCGAAAGCCAACACCGTCAGGTCGATTGCTTCCTGAACACTAGCCGGCGCCAGGACAATGGCATGATAATCTCCATGCCCACCGCCATGCACGATCTGGTTGTAATCTCCCTGTGAAGGGGCGATATTCCCCAGGCCTGGTCCTCCGCGCACCACATCGATCAACACCACGGGTACTTCAGTCCCGGCGATGTAGGACAGGCCTTCCATCATCAGGCTTACTCCCGGGCTGGAGGACGAAGACATCACCCGTTTCCCGGTGCAGGCCGCGCCATACACCATGTTAATCGCCGCCACCTCGCTTTCTGCCTGAAGAAAAGCCCTGCCGAGCTCAGGCATACGAAGAGACATCCACTCCAGCAGCTCAGTCTGCGGGGTAATCGGATAGCCAAAATAAGCTTCCACCCCAGCTCGGATGGAAGCTTCTGCCATGGCGATATTGCCTTTGAGCAGTTCACGCGCCATGTAACACCTCCTAAACCGTAACTGCGGATACCCGCACTGGGATTTCCCGGTATACCGTCAGGGCTGCTTCCGGGCAGACCAGCGCGCAAATGGCGCAGCCCGTGCAGCCCTCCTGAAGCAGGAACACAGGATGATAGCCCTTGGGAGTTAGATGATCCATATCCAGGCCAAGCACTTCCTGCGGACAAGCATCTACACACAACTCGCAACCTTTGCAATACAGTGGATTGACTTCAACCCAACCTTTTACCGGCATATTTTGCCTCCTGGTAGGAACCTGTGATTCTTAGGCATTCCCTATCTCTATTTGTATCCTACTCACTCAAGGACGTGCTTGCCTAGTGCCAACTGTCATATCTTCGTGATACATTTATCCTGAATCCCAGGAATCACACGAACGTTCGCACAGGATTGCAACCAAATCCCGGTAATATGGCATCGCCGACGAAAAGACAGGTTTTGCCGGCGCTAAGGCATTGGGGTCGGAGTAGTCGGGGTGGGTGACGCAGTCGCTTTTACCGCATCCAGGGCAGTGCGGATGCTCTGGTCTGCCGCCTGCAAAGCGATTGCCGGGGAAATGCCATCTTCAAAGACCGACTTCAGGGCAGTATCCATCGCGACCGGATAAGCCGCCATCTCTGGAACAACCGGATAGGTAGTACCGCCCTGCAAAGCCTTCAAAGCTTGTGCTAATAGTGGGTCTTCCAGGGGGACATCCAGCCGGGCAGGAATACGCCCGGTTCTTGCCATGGTAGCTTGGGCTTCGGACGAAAGGAAATATTTGACGAACTCCCAGGTTGCAGATTGATCCTGTGGACCACCGCGCTGATTAACATATACCAGGTCGGGCAGCACGTATCCCGATAGAGCCCCTTTTTGGTAGAAAGGCCACGGGTCAATCATCAAATTTTCTGCGCCCAAGGTCTCGCTAATGGTATTCATATTCCAGGTGCCATCGATGATCATACCTACTCGACCCTCTTTGAAAAGCTCCAGATCCTGGTCAGTCTGGAAGGAGATTGGGCCTGCTAGATCATAATTGCGTAGCAGCTCGATCCATTCCACACCTTTGATATTATTGAAGGCAGGGTAGCCGGTTTCATCCATCAACAGACCGCCAATCCCATTCAGGATGGCTCCACCGTAGAAAAAGCTGCGTTCCAGAAATGCACCGATCTCGTTTCCGGCAGTATTTTCCTGACCCAGCTCAACCAGCTCCTCGTACGATTCTGGTGCTCTCACTACAATATTTGGGTTACGATATAACACCACTCCTCGCTGGGAGTAAGGCAATCCGACCAAGGCTCCCTTATAGCTGCCTGCTCCCAGCGCCGCAGAACTCAGGCTCTCTGCCAGGGTAGGGTCCACCAACGTACTCAAGTCTGCAACCACGCCGCCATCATACAGAAGCGGCACCCACTCCGCCGGGCCGAGCAGTATCGACGGTCCGGCCCCTTCCCGCACTGCAGTC
>JAGDMX010000199.1 GCA_017860725.1 Chloroflexota bacterium
GCGCGCCTTAAAGAGATCGAGACGATCTTGAGCCAGGATCAGGTCTTGCGCCTGGCAAAAAGTGAAGCCGAGCAAGCTGCTAAAGCGCTGGATCAGGCCCGGAAAGACTTACGGCATGCCGAGGATAACGTCCAGCAACAGCGAATCAAGATCGAGCAAACTGAAGCTGCTCTATACGGTGGCAAAGTCCGCAACCCGAAGGAGTTGCAGGATCTGCAGAACGAGGCTGCGGCTCTCAAACGCTACCGGGGCGTACTGGAAGACCGGCAGTTGGAAGCCATGCTGGTGGAAGAAGATGCACAGGCTGCTTCGATCGCAGCCGCTGCCCAATTTGATAAGGTTCAAGCTGAAACCTTGCTGCACAACCAGGAATTATTAAACGAGCAAACCAAGTTGCTACAGGAAATTGCACACGCCGAACAGGAGCGGCAAGCGGCAACAGCGACCATCCCGGGTAGTGATTTAGCTCTCTATGAGAACCTGCGAACTCAACGCCGCGGCATTGCGGTCTCAAAAATCACCAACAAAGCATGTTCGGCCTGCGGTACGACCCTCAATGCCGCTCTCCTGGATGCGGCACGCTCACCCAACCAGCTCTCCCGGTGTGATATGTGCGGCAGGATTTTATACCTGGGTTAGCCCGGTAAGCTGATCGACCGCAAATCACTTTATACCAGCAAGTTCACCAGTAGAATATCGATCAACTGCAGCAGCAGGATCAACACTAACGGGCTGAAATCGACCATACCAGTTTGTGGTAACAGGCGTCGGATTGGGGCCAGAGCAGGTTCCACCAGGCGATGTAGGAAGCTGCGCACCGGATGGTAAATGGGGAGAAAAAAGGTGAGAACCACCTCCACAATCACAACCAGCGAATATATCCGAATCGCCCAGTGGATCACATTTGCCAGAATAACATTCATTATTACCTCTATTGGATTGACGGGCGTGGCCCGAGGATAGCAGTGCCCACCCGCACGATCGTCGCCCCTTCTTGCACAGCGACTTCATAGTCTGCGCTCATGCCCATGGATAATTCGCTCCAGTCGCTTGCCGGGAATTTTTTTATAAAGAAGGATTGCAAGCCTCTCAGGCGCTGAAAATAAGGGCGAGCTCCTTCAGGGTCCGGCAGGAAAGGCGCCATCGTCATCAAACCGCGCACATCGATGTTTTTGCAGCCAAGAATTTGAGATATCTCCGGCAGCAGGTCAGCCCAGCGATCAGCCTGCCAGGCTGGGAAGCCGGATTTGCTCTCTTCGCCACTGACATTCATTTCCAGCAAGACCGGTAATTTACGCCCCATCTCGCCGGTGAACCGATCCAACCGGGCGGCAAGCTTCAGGCTATCCAGGGAGTGCACCCAATCAAATAGCTCACAAACCGCACGAGCTTTGCGACTCTGAATGTGACCGATCATATGCCACTGCACACCCGCCACTCCGACCAGGTCGGCAATTTTCGGTGCAGCTTCCTCGACATAGTTTTCTCCCAAGTAGCGTGCACCAGCCTCCACCGCCTGCCGGATGATCTGAACGGGATGGCCTTTGGTTACCACCACCAGGCGGACTCCGGCCGGGTCACGCCCGGACCGGATGGCTGCGATGTCCACGTTAATCACCTGGCAGGCACCCGCACCAACGCCCCAAACCGTCCCGTGCGTCCATTTTCGCCGCGGTGGGAATACCAGTCATCCAGGTGGCAGGCTGTACAAATTCCGGCCAGCTCCACTTGGCGGACACCGCTGTGCTCCAGTACCAGCCGGTTGGCAGCCCACAGATCGAGTAAAGCTTTGCCCTCGGCGGTGCCATTTGTGCGCACTAGCAGACCCGAGACATCCTGGCCAAAAGCGGTCTGCACCTGCTTGATCACCTCCTGCCCAACTTCATAATGATGGGCTCCAATCGAGGGACCGATGGCGGCGACAATATCACCGGGGGCACTGCGATACTGCTCTTGCATCGCCTGGACAGCGTAGGCTGCGACTTTAGAAACCGTCCCCACCCAGCCGGCGTGTACCAACCCCACCACATGCCGCTTCGGATCGTAGAGCAGGATCGGCACACAATCGGCAAAACGCATAAACAGCGTGACTCCCGGCTGGTCGGTCAAAATTGCGTCTGCTTTGAGGTGAGGTTGCTGCGGCAAACGGGGCTCATCCGTGCAGACCACCTCCCGGCTGTGAACCTGCCAGACATCGTACAGGCTCTCCAATGGACAATCCAAGGCCTGAAATGTGCGGCGGCGGTTCTCCAGCACTCGCCCGGCATCATCCCCCACCAGCCCGCCAACATTGAGCGCATCCCAGGGAGTCGGACTGACTCCACCACGACGGGTAAAGATGCCATGCCGGACGCCCAACGCCTGCAGCGAGTCGAACTGGAAATACCGGATCCCGTCGACCTGTGCGAATGGCATATTTGCTACGCCAGGTATCCCTGCTGCACGAGCAGCTCGGCGTTATAGATTGATCCGCCGGCCGCGCCGCGAATGGTGTTATGCGAGAGGACTACCATTTTGATGTGAAACAGGGGGTCTGGGCGCAAACGACCGACAACTGTGGTCATGCCGTCCCCGGTACAGCGATCCAGGCGCGGCTGCGGTCGGTCTGGCTCGTCGCGATAGATCAGCACCGGCCTGGGTGTGGAGGGCAGCTCCAGGATTGCTGACGGCGGTGCGTACCCTTCCATCGCCTGACGGACGGCAGGCAAATCGGCGATTTGATCCAGCTCCACACTCATACAGACCATGTGCCCATCGCTGACCGGCACCCGGTTGGTATGGGCAGATACCAGGAAATTCGCCGGGGCGATCTCCCCAATCGCCAGCTCGCCGAGTATTTTCCGCGGCTCGATCTCTACTTTCTCCTCTTCGCCCTGGATATAGGGCACCACGTTATCCAGGATATCCAGGGAGGGCACTCCCGGATAGCCGGCGCCGGAAAGTGCCTGCAGGGACACCACAAAGACCCGGCGCAGTCCAAAGGCTGCCTGCAAAGCCTTGAGAGTCACGGTCATACCGGTGCTGGTGCAGTTGGGATTGGTCACGATGGCGCCGCGCCAGTCGCGTTTCTTGCGTTGGTCGTCTATTAATCTGGCATGCTGCGGATTTACTTCGGGGAGCAAGATCGGGACATCCGGCTCGTAGCGGAAAGCGGAGGCATTCGAGCATACGATACTACCCGCGCGGGCAAAGGCCGGCTCGATTTCTTTAGCCTTCCCGGATGGCAAGGCAGAAAAGACCAGGGGCGCTTGAACCTGTTCCGGCTCGGAGGATAATACCTGCAAATCTTTGACGGTTTCCGGCATCGGCTCGGGTAAGATCCAGCGGCAGGCATCGGCATAGCGCTGGTGGGTGGTGCGCTCGGAGCCGGTAACCGCCGTCACCTGGAACCAGGGATGATTTTCTAACAACTGGACGAAGCGCTGACCGACAGCACCGGTCGCGCCAAGAACTGCAACAGAAATTTTATTCATAAACCTAGCCACCAACTAATCAGGGATTGCCAGTCAGTCTGGCCTTTTTTTCTTCCATCATTCGCCGGGTATCTTTCATGCTAGCCTCGATCAGGGAAAAGCCGAACCAGGCGGTGGTAAACCCAAATAAAAAGCCGGTCAGTGTGCGCAAGAAAGGCGTGCTTTCCCGGAATTCCCAGAATGCAAAGGGCGGCTGGCTGAGTAGCTGGCCCAGGCCGTCAACGGCGATGGGTAGCACACCGACCAGCAGCCAGATCTGCCAGGGCAGGCGCGGGATGCGTCTCTTTGCCAAAGCATATAGTATCCCAAAGATGAAGATCCCCCCGTAAATTGCTACATCTCGCTCGCACAGCGCGACTTTATAGCCCATGGCCGGGTTGCCGAGAAACCAGCGCGCTGCTAACAAAGCCTCATCGGTGGAATCTTCGCTTAAACCAGTCGCCTGCCCGTAGGTTGTTACACCATCCACACCGGCAGACTCCCGGGGATATACCGGCTGATCGCCGAAGAGAAAGAACGAGCGGTAGGCCAGTTGGTGGCAGGTCAGGCTATAGCCGCGGTAGATCAGGCGCGCCGGAGTTTCCAGGCCGGCGTTCATCAAGACCGGAGCCAGGAATGGCAAGCCGACATAGATCAGCACCAGCAGGCTCAAAACAATTTCATAGTGCCGTGAAAACCACAAGGAAAAGCTATCCGAGCGCGTCCAGCCTTTAGCCTGCGTACGTTGCTGTCGATCCAGGGCGGCCCCCAGAGCAATTTGTAACTGTTGGGCTGTGATGGGAGCCTTCAGCCGGTAAGCGCCAACTTCAACCACCGGGATTTGCTCGCCATAGGCACGCTGAAGAGCCGGGTTGCTGTCAATATCTACCACCCGTAAAGTATGCGGATATTTTTCTCTCAGATTTGCCAGGTCGGCTTCGGTCTCGTGGCATAAGTGGCAATCCGCCCGGCTGTACATCGTAACAGTAATCATTCTTCGATACCTAGCTCAGTCAAATAACCGCGTAGCTGATCTTCCATTAAGAGACCCAGGTGCTGGTAACGGATTTTACCATCCCGGTCGATAAAGATTGTGGTTGGAAATCCTCTCACCCGGTATAAGCGGGTGACAAGTTCTTTCTCATCCAACAGGATTGGGAAGCTCAATCCTAAGTCATCCACATACGGCTGAACCTTTTCGATGGGCTCGGCGTCATTGACAGCCAGCACTGTCAGATCTTGTGGATAGCGGTCAGCGTAAGTTTGCAGCAACGGCATCTCAAGGCGGCAGGGACCACACCAGGTTGCCCAGAAATTGACAGCCACAACCCGACCCTTTAGCTCGGATAACCGTACCGATTCGCCGGTGAGGGTTGTCAGGGCAAAATCTGGCGCAGCTTGGTTGACCTCTGGAATGACCGGTTGCGATCCGGACGATCCCTCAGGTTGGTTCAACAGCCAGGAGGGGTCCAGACCGACCAGGATGAGTGTGCCGGCAGATAATCCAATCACAATCCCCAAAATTACCAGCAGGAACTGCCGGATTTTTCCTCGGGCAAGGACGGATTTTTCCATGCTAGCCACTGCCTCAATAAACTATCGCTCTTACTTGGAGGGCTGAACGGCTTCCCCGCCCGGTTCAACACGATCTCTGGGCTTGATGAAAAAGACTGCTATCATCGCGACCGGGAACAGTGCCGCACCAAAAACCCACCACTCAATGAAATTACGGCCTTTTCGTGATGCAATGTAAGCCGGCACCAGGCCGAGGGCGATCAAAATTAACAATCCGATCAAGATTCCACGCCCTACAGCCTGTTCATCGATAATTCCGAAGAAAGAACCCAGGCTGGCAAGCTGCTCAAAACGACCCAAGAATAATAGCACGCCTACAATGATCAAGATCACACCCATCACAATTTCGGTGATGCGCATGATTTTCCCGTAGCGCTGGATGACGGTCGTCACCATCCCGATATAGATCGAGGCAACCAAAAATGGGATTGCCAGGCCAATCGAATAGGCGGCCAGCAGGAATGCGCCCTGGGAGATGGAACCGCCGTTGAGCGCAATCGTCAGGATGGCGCCCAGGATCGGCCCAACGCATGGCGACCAACCGGCCGAGAAAAAGATACCCATCAGGAAGGAGGCGAAGTAGCCGCGCCGGCGATCCGGCACCGATTGTGGACGCAGGTCGTATTCCAGGAAGGGGATGCGGATGATGCCGGTCATGTGCAGACCAAAGATCACCACCACAACGCCACCGATTTTGGTCAGCACATCGCGCATGTTATAGAGAATCCCACCCAGGGCGGAGGTAGCCACGCCTAAGAGGATAAAAACGACGCTGAATCCCAGCACAAAAGCCAGGCCATGCGAGAACGTAATCCAGCGACCTTCTCTACCCGAGCTGGCCGTAGCGGCTGAACGCCCGCCGAGATAGCCAATATAAGCCGGGACCAGGGCGAACACACACGGAGATAAGAAGGATGCCAGCCCGGCAAGAAATGCCAGGCTCATCGTCACATTTGAAAAATCCATAAATCTAATCCCATCAAACTCTATAATCTTAGGAGTTACGCAGTCGGGCGGAGCAGAGGAATTTTGACGTGCAGGGCACGTCCGAGCTTTCCCATCTCCAACTCCAAATGCGTAACAACATCATCTAATCTTCCCGCACCAAAACCTTCGTGCTGCCGGTTCCAGAAACGGTTACATCACCTGCATCATATGGCACTTCCGGCATCGTCCAGCGGAAGACCCAGCGAGCATCTTCCGGGCGGGCATTCACACAGCCATGTGACCTGGGAATGCCATAGCTATTATGCCAGAAGGTCGAATGTACCGCCACACCATCGCCGGAGAACAACGTGGTATAGCCGATGCCGGGCAAATCGTAGCCGCCGCCGGTCGTGCCACCGGTCATATGCACCGAGAGCAGCTTGCGCCAGATGGTATGCCGCCCAACGGGAGTTGCCCATTTGTCGGACGGTTTGCCCTGTGCGTCGTATTTACCACCGGTCGAGACCGTGCAGAAGTATACCTCGCTTGTCCCCTCGTAACAGGACATGGTTTGCTTGTTCAGGTCTACTTCGACGTACTTCTCTTCCACTTGCGGGTGAATGGGGGTAATCTCTTCGGCAGTAATCGGCCGGAATGCTTCAGCCGCCGCCCAGAAGATATCCCCGAAGGTGCCGTATTTTTCCTTGATGCGATACCAGGCCTGTTGCTCATCATCGACTCGCATCTCATAGACCCACATTACCTGGCTGTAATAAAGGCGCGGTAAGGCGGTATGCTTGAGCCAGGGCGACCTGGCCGGCGGGTTAGCCAGCACTAAATCCACGTATGGGACAGTCACCTCCGCCCAAAAACCACCCGCACTAGGCAGGCTTGATAGCGGCTTGTTCGGCTGGTTTTGCACCGGCTGCAGGTTGGCGGCGTAGATATAGCCGTCGGGCGTCTCGACAAAGCGCTGATGATTCCATAATGGACGCTTGCCCACCACTTCTTGCAGCCAGGGTACTACCGTGTCCTGTGGCAGCACGGCCACGTCTGCGCTGTCGATATCTGGCTTGAGCTTCACCACCGTCTGGTCATCGAA
>JAGDMX010000200.1 GCA_017860725.1 Chloroflexota bacterium
ATTGGTTGAGTTCGCGTACTATTAGGCAGATGAATCCCCGTCCCCCGGTTCCACCAATTCTCGTACTCATCTTCGGCATCCTGGCAGTTTCAACGGCCTCAATCTTCATTCGCAATGCACAGGGATACGCGCCCTCCCTGGTAATTGCGGCATATCGTTTGACTCTAGCATCATTAATACTGGCTCCTGTGGCCTTGACCGGACGGCGCGAAGAATTAGCATCCCTAAACCGGAAATCTTTGTCCCTTGGGCTGATATCCGGTTTTTTCCTGGCGCTGCACTTCGGCGCCTGGATCAGCTCTTTAGAATACACCAGTGTGGCTAGCTCCGTGGTGCTGGTTTCTACCACCCCCTTATGGGTAGCGTTACTGTCTCCGTTCACGCTAAAAGAACGAATTACCCGGAACGTATGGATGGGCATGGGGCTGGCATTGATAGGCGGGATTGTGGTTGGCCTGAGCGACACCTGTAATTGGAACGGCAGCGGCCTGGTTTGTCCGCCAATAAATGAATTTTTCAAGGCAGACGCATTTTTTGGAGATATGCTGGCGCTGGCAGGGGCGTTAATGGGGGCAGGCTACATCGTCATCGGGCGAAAGCTGCGCGCCAGTATGTCTCTGATCGGGTATATCTTTATCGTATACGGGATGGCGGCGATAGTGCTCATCATCCTGATGTTCTCTGCTGGCTACTCTGCCACGGGTTATCCACCAGTTGCCTATCTTTGGTTCTTATTACTGGCGCTTATACCCCAATTGCTGGGGCATTCTTCATTTAACTGGGCATTAAAATACCTTTCCGCAGCCTATGTCTCAATCAGCCTGTTGGGTGAGCCAATCGGTTCGACAATACTGGCTTATATTATTCTGGATGAAGTACCGTCCAACATCAAGATATTTGGTGCTATACTCATCCTCGTTGGGATTTACTTAGCCTCCACCGGCGAGCGACAAGCTAAAGAATAATCAGATGCCAACCTACTGATCCCGGTATGCCAATTTCCCCTAAGAATACTTCTAAATCGAGCGCATCAGCACCTCCTGCGTCTCCCCGCCCATCCCTGGTGCAGCCGGCTAAGCAGCCTGACCCTGGCGAGAAGCGCGCAGAATCTGTGCGCCGCCTGCAGCGCTTTGCCTGGGATCTTGCAGGAATCCTGTGCATTGCCCTGGCATTGATGACTTTAGTAGGTTGGGTGATCCCGGACCTGGCGGGTGGGTTGTTGGCATCTTGGGTGACTATTCTCCGGCAGTGGTTCGGCTGGGGCGGACTGTGGGTAGTGCTTGCCCTCGCGGTTCTGGGACTTGGGCTATTGCTGCGCGGACAAAGCGGCAAATCGATCCTGGTATCATGGAGGCATGTTCTGGCTCTCGAGTCGGCGGCATTCACTTCATTGGCGCTACTGGCCATCCTGGGAGGCCGGTCGCTGTTGCGCGCCAACCAGGGGCTGGATGGCGGACGGGTGGGGTGGAGTCTGGCCGAAATCCTGCGCATGCTGCTGGCACCGGTGGGGCTGTCCGCACCGATTTGGTCGGCTCTTATCCTCGTACCTATATTCATCCTGAGCTTGCTGTTGGGTCTCGGATTGCGAAAACAACTGGCAGTATGGGCCGAAAAAGCAGCTTCCCATCCATCAAAGCCCGGGATTGCAGAGAATGGTAACGGTCAAGCTGTGGTGATTGCTCCATTGCAAGGTGACAAGTCCACCCTCCAGGTCGGCCCCGGTCCGGATACAGCGACAACCTTGCCTTCCAGTGCCAAGAAGCGTGTCTGGCTTCCCGAACAATTTCGAAAAAACTTCCGCGTCCAGGCAGAATCCGAGGATTCATCCTCTCCGCGCGTGCGCGATGAGCACCTGCCACCCTTGGAAATCCTGGGAAATGAACCTTCCAGCCGCCCGGATGAGCGCAGTATCAATCAAACCGCCGGCCTGATTGAAAAGACTCTGGCAGAGTTTGGCATCCCGGCAAAAGTGGTAAGTTTTCGTGTCGGCCCTACGGTGACGCAGTTTGCAGTCGTGCCTGGTTTTGTCGAGAAAGAAAAAGGGGGGGCAGAAGGTGATATCAATCGCCAGAAAGTGCGTGTGGCCCAAATTGCATCCTTGAGCCGCGATTTGGCGTTGGCTCTTTCAGCCGAGCGACTGCGCATCGAAGCTCCAGTGCCAGGCCGGCCGTATGTGGGTGTGGAGGTTCCCAACGCCCGTTCCTCGACTGTCCGGTTACGGCCGATTCTTGAATCGGATGCTTTTTATAAAATCGGGTCACCGCTGGCCATTGCCCTGGGCAGGGACGTCTCCGGGCAGCCAGTGGTGGCCGACCTGGGCATCATGCCGCACCTACTGGTTGCCGGGACTACCGGCTCTGGGAAATCTGTGTGTATCGCCGCCATTACAGCCTGTTTGGTGATGAATAACACGCCAGAAGACCTGCGCCTGGTAATGATCGATCCTAAGATGGTCGAGCTGGTGCGCTTCAACGGTCTGCCCCATATGTATGGCAAAGTCGAGACCAACCTGGAGCGCATTCTAGCGGTACTACGCTGGACGGTCATCGAGATGGATCGCCGATACAAACTGTTAGAGGCTTCTCATTCACGCAATATCGATACTTACAATCGGAAAGCCCGCCGCCGCAGCGGTGTTGAGCCGCTGCCGCGTATCGTTGTACTGATTGACGAGCTGGCGGACCTGATGATGTCTGCTCCGGAGCAGACCGAGCATACCCTGGTGCGCCTGGCGCAGATGGCGCGTGCTACCGGGATACACCTGGTGGTTGCCACTCAACGCCCAAGCACCGATGTAGTAACCGGATTGATTAAGGCGAACTTCCCCGCGCGCATCTCATTCGCGGTCACCTCCCATGTGGATTCGCGCGTGATCCTGGATACGAGCGGTGCAGAGGCGCTGTTGGGGCGGGGCGATATGCTTTTCGTACCACCGGAAGCGCCTGCACCGATCCGCTCCCAGGGTGTATTGGTGGCCGACCAGGAAGTTGAGCGTATGATTACATTCTGGCAAAAGGCATCCTCCGTACCTGCTCAACCCGAGCAAGCCCCCTGGGAGAAGCTCCTGGAAGAAGAGCAGGTGCTTGCAGATCGTGATGGTCTGGTCCTTAACGCAACTCAGATCGTCCGCGAGACCGGTCGAGCCAGCGCTTCACTTCTCCAACGGCGATTGCACATTGGTTATCCACGGGCGGCGCGGTTGATCGATGAGCTGGAGGACCTGGGGATTGTCGGTCCTGCGCAAGGTGGAGGTCGCGACCGGGAAGTATTGATCGGCCGCGAATCAACAGAAGAAGAATAACCTCCCACTAGTTTGGTTTTATTTGATATTTGCTTGACATCCACTCTGGCATGCGATAGGATTGCCGGAAGCTAAAACCCATCGAAAGGCGGTAGGAATATTTTGGATAACGCTACTGAGAAAAAACCACCCCAGACATTTACTGACCGGATGCGTGTATATTTTAAGGGCATCCTGGATCCTTTAGGGCGGTTTCTTAACCGGCTTGGCTTGACTCCCAACTCCATGACACTCCTGGGCTTAGCCGGGAATGTTGCCGGAGCACTGTTACTGGCCAGAGGTGAGATGCTGTGGGGCGGTATCTTGATCCTCCTCATGGGACCGGTGGATGGGCTGGATGGCACGATGGCGCGCCTGAGAGGGACGGCCGGTCAGTTTGGGGCTTTTGTCGATTCGGTCAGCGATCGCTATTCCGAGCTGGTTATCTTTGCCGGGTTGATCTATTATTATTCCCAACAAGGCGACAGCCAGACAATGCTGGTGGTTTATGCTGCAGCAGCGGGTTCAGTGTTAGTTTCCTATATCCGCTCTCGCGGTCAGTCACTCGGTTGGGATACAAAAGTAGGCATCCTGACCCGCATGGAGCGCTATCTGATCCTTGCTCCTGCCTTAATTCTGTCCACCTGGAGCGGGTTTATTTTGGTAATAGCAATCTGGATTATTGCGATTTTCTCCAATATCACAGCGATCCAACGTATCATAGATGTTCGCCGGCAGGCTCGCCTGGCAGCCAATTGATTTACTTGAGTCCCCCAAGAGATGGAGTAGGATCATGCCTAACGGATTTCAGCTAGGACCGATTTATATCTATTTTTACGGAATCATCCTGATGATTGGAGCGCTGGCTGCCGGATGGCTGGCGTCTGTGGAAGCTCGCCGGCGCGGTTTAAACAGTGATATCGTTTGGGATGGATTGATCTGGGCATTGATCGGCGGGATCATTGGTGCACGCCTGTGGCATGTCTTCACGCCACCGCCTTCGATGGTAGAAAACGGCATCACGACCTGGTATTATCTCACTCATTGGATCAATTTTACGCCTGGGGCGGCATGTTTATTGTGTATCCGCCAGGGCGGGCTGGGCATCCCTGGAGCAATTATCGGTGGTGGGCTGGCATTATATCTATTTGCACGACGGCGAAAGCTTCCATACGGGGTATTGGCGGATATCGCGGCGCCGGCGGTGGCGTTGGGCCAGGCAATTGGCCGGTTTGGCAACTATGTGAATCAAGAAGTATACGGAGCACCGACCGACTTACCCTGGGGAATTTATATTGACCCGTTCCACCGCTATCCAGGATATGAGATGTACGAGCGTTATCACCCACTGTTTCTATACGAAGCGTTATGGAACCTGGCGAACATGGCGGTATTGCTCTTCCTGGGTCGCCGTTATCAAAACCGGTTAAAATCGGGTGATTTATTCTTGATTTACCTACTGAACTACTCGCTGGGGCGATTCCTGTTGGAGTTCCTACGCCTGGACGCGGCTCAGGTGGGTGGTGTAAATGCCAATCAGACGGTTGCGCTGGTAGTCGGTATTCTCTCCACTGGTCTGTTGGTGTGGCGCCACCGGCGCTCCGCTACGACAGAGCCAGTAGTGGAATCACAAGAAGAGGATATGCCGAAAGAAGAGCAGGAAAATGCCTGAGTTAATCATCTTAGGCAGCTCCGACGCGGTAACCAGCGAGGATCATGAAAACACCCACATGATTCTGGTGGGCGAGGCGCGTGTTGTGCTGATTGACTGCAGTAGCAACCCGGTCGTGCGTCTAAAAAAGGTCGGCCTGGAGGCACTTAATATTACCGATCTGATCGTGACTCACTTCCACCCGGATCATGTGGCCGGTGTACCTCTATTCTTGCTGGATAGCTGGCTGCTCGGCAGAAAAGCGCCCTTGAATATTTATGGTCTTGAAGCGACGCTCGATAGGCTGCGCCAGATGATGATGCTTTTCGGATGGGATGAGTGGCCTGGTTTCTTTCCAGTCGACTTTCATCCAGTTGCGGAGCAGGAGATGGCAGTCGTTCTGGAAAGTCATGATTTCAAGATTTTGGCTTCGCCAGTTGAGCACCTGATTCCCAATCTCGGTCTGCGTATAGAGTCAATAAAATCCGGTAAGGTGCTAGCCTACTCGGGAGATACATCCCCATCGGATGGGGTTGTTCGATTGGCGCGCGGTGCGGATGTGTTGATTCATGAGGCGTCCGGCGAGACAATCGGTCATACTTCTGCTGCCCAGGCTGGAGAGATTGCCCGCCAAGCGGGTGCAAAACGGTTGTACCTGATTCACT
>JAGDMX010000201.1 GCA_017860725.1 Chloroflexota bacterium
CTCCGTTCATTCCATGCTGGAGGCAGCTCTGACTGCTTATGGGCGTGTGGATATCCTGGTAAACAGCGCCGCCATGGACCCGAAATTTGACCCTAACCAGGGCGGGCACACCAGCGCTTTTGAAGATTATCCGCTGCAAGCCTGGCAGCAGGCGCTGGATGTCAACCTGACGGGCATGTTCCTGGCCTGCCAGGCAGTAGTACGCCCTATGCTGGAACAAGGCGGCGGGGTCATCATCAACCTTTCATCGATCTACGGCCTGGCAGGCCCCGATCAGCGCATCTATCAGCGCCCTGGTGCCCCCACTCAATATAAGCCGGTGTATTACTCGGTGACCAAGTTCGGGGTGTTGGGCTTAACGCAGTATCTGGCCACGTATTATGCCGGTAAGAACATCCGGGTTAATGCCCTCTCACCGGGAGGTGTGTATAACGGCCATGATGAGTCCTTTGTGCAGGCTTATTCAGCCCGGGCTGTGCTGGGTCGTATGGCTGAGAAAGATGAAATGAACGGCGCACTGCTTTTCCTGGCCTCGGATGCCTCAGCTTACATGACCGGGGCGAACCTGGTGGTCGATGGGGGCTGGACGGCTTGGTAAGCATCGCAGATTGACGGCTACAACGGAGAGGTAACTACACCACAACAAAATGCAAGCCACCAAAGTCCTCGCCTTAATTCCGGCACGCGGCGGATCGAAGAGCATCCCGCGCAAGAACATCCGCTCATTTGCCGGGCACCCGCTGATTGCCTACAGCATCGCAGCCGGGCTGGCTGCCGAGATGGTCACCCGGGTGATTGTCTCTACCGACGATGATGAAATCGCCCAGGTATCACGCCAGTACGGGGCACAGGTACCGTTCATGCGCCCGGCAGAGTTCGCCCGGGATGAGACACCCGACCTGCCGGTCTTCCGGCACGCCCTGGAGTGGCTGGCAGAGCACGATGGCTACACTCCGCAGATTGTAGTTCATCTGCGCCCCACCTCGCCTCTGCGGCGCGCCTGGCATATCGACCAGGCCGTTTACCGCCTGATCGAGCAACCCCAGGCAGATGCAGTCCGCACCGTTTGCGTGCCTTTCCAGAACCCCTTCAAGATGTGGCAAATTGGGGCAGACGGTTTGATGCGTCCCCTGATGCAAACATCGTTCAAGGAACCTTACAACATGCCGCGCCAGGCTTTGCCAGAGGTCTACTGGCAAACCGGTTATGTTGACGCGGTTTGGGCGGATACGATCTTAACAAAGATGTCCATGACGGGTGATCGCATTCTGCCGCTGGTGATCGATCCCGGCGAATGGATTGACATCGATTCGCCGGATGATTGGCGCCACGCAGAAAGCCTGTTGGAAAGCGGCAAAGTCACCCTTCAAGATCTGGGATTCGATCCCGCTACCTACAAACGATAACCGCAGGCAGTCACCATAACGCCTGCCACCGGCACGCCGGGACAAGCCATCGGCGAGTCGGGACAAGGAGACCCCTCATGCCTGAAATAAAAATTGGCGAGCGGGTGATCGGAGACGGTCATCCCGCCTATATCATTGCTGAAATTGGCGTCAATCATAATGGATTCCTGGATCTTGCCATTAAGTTGATCGATGTGGCCGTGGATGCTGGAGCCGATGCCGTTAAGTTCCAGAAACGCGACCTGGATAAGTTGTATGCCAAAAAATACCTGGATAATGCCAACGCCGGCGAGAAAACACTGCGCTACCTTCTGCCCATCCTCCAGCAGGTTGAGCTTTCGGATGGTGATTACGACGAGATTGTTGAGTACTGCCAGAAGAAAAACATCACGTTCATGGCATCGGCATTTGACATGCAGAGCGCTGATTTCCTCGACCGGTTGGGGGTGCCTGCCTATAAGGTTGCTTCCGCGGACCTAACAAACCTGCCGCTGCTGGACCATCTAGCACAGAAGATGAAACCGCTGATCCTCTCGACCGGTATGTCACGGATGGAGGAAGTCGAGTTTACCGTAGATTTTCTCAAGCAGCGTGGGGTTGAGTTCGCCCTGCTGCACTGTAACAGCACCTATCCGGCGGCTTTTGAAGATATCAATCTGCGCTTTATGGACCAATTGCGCCGCTTCGATGTGCCAGTAGGTTATTCCGGTCACGAGCGTGGCATTGCCGTATCGACAGTGGCGGCAGCAATGGGCGCCAGTATCATCGAGCGCCACATCACCCTCGACCGTACCATGGATGGTCCCGACCACGCTGCCAGCCTGGAGCCGCAAGGCTTCAAGAAGATGGTACGTGATATTCGCCAGGTTTCGATGGCTCTGGGCACCGGAGAGGAGAAGTTTTTCTCGCGCGGTGAAATCCTGAACCGGGAAGTATTGGGCAAGAGCCTGGTAGCTGCCCGGCGGGTGGAGCCGGGAGAAGTTGTCTCCTCGAGCATGGTCATGGTTAAAGGCCCGGCACTGGGGCTTTCCCCACAGCGTTACCCGGAGCTGCTGGGCAAGAGGATAGAGCGGGTCATCGAAGAAGATGAGCCATTCCTGGACCGCGATCTGGGCATCCAGTTTATGCTGGATTTGGAGCATGTGCTGCCAATGGATTACGGCTTTACGGTGCGTTTCCGGGATGATGAAGAGATGCTCACTTACCGCCCGCGCATGCTGGAATACCACTTCACCGACCAGGACCTGGATGAGCATTACCCGGGTCGTGATCACAGCGCTGGCTCCGAACAGCCGCTCCAATTGGTGGTGCACGCGCCGGAGTTCTGGGATCGCACCCTGGTGGATCTGTGTGCTTTGGAGGAGCGACAGCGTAAGGCTTCTCGGGCGCTGATGCAGAAATCGATTGACCTGACGCGTGAGATGGCTTCCTATTTTGTCGGCAAACCTAAGGTTGTGATCCACCCGGGAGCAATGAGCCTTGACCATCCGATTCCGAACCGTATAGCGCTATACGATAACCTGCGCCGCTCGGTCCAGGAACTGGATTTTGACGGGGTAGAGCTGCTGCTGGAGAACTTACCTCCCCATCCCTGGTATTTTGGCGGGCAGTGGCTGACCAATGCCTTCATGGATGCTTACGAGATTCGCGACTTTCTGGATTCGATGGGATTGGATATGTGCTATGACACCTCGCATAGCAAACTGTACTGCAACTGGGCACATGTCGATTTCTACGAGCAGGCTCGGGTGTTGTTGCCCTATACTCGCCATCTGCACCTGTCGGATGGCGCCGGGCTGGATGGAGAAGGCTTGCAAATTGGTGAAGGCACGATCGATTGGGTGCACTTCTTCCGAGTGATTGGCGACTACTCCGGTACGATGATCCCGGAAATCTGGCGCGGTCATCAGCGCCAGGGTGAAGGCTTCCTGATTGCCCTCCAACGCCTGACAGATGCTTATTCGAAGGCCAAACAGCTCAATTAATTATGAAGCTCTCTGATATCCCTGGGCGTGCCCAAAAAAGGCTGGCAGGCTGGCAGAACCAGCAGCGCATCCAAAAGCTCGCCCATCAGGTAGCCGCTCATGCGCAGCCGCAGCCGAATACACGACCGGTAGTGTTTTTCAATGCCTCCACGCGCATCACGGGCCTGAGCCAGAATGCAGCTTTCTCGCTGCTAACCAGTTGGGGGCTGCGGCTGGGGGGAGTGCGCGTGGTGCACTTTGTCTGTGAGCAGGGCATGAGTCGCTGTGTGCTGGGCTTGAACCGCGCCGATTACACCCAGTCACCCCCTTGCCAGGCTTGTATGACGCAATCTCACCGGCTTTTCAGCGGGGCAGAAGTCTATCCTTTTAGTTACCGAGAAGACCCACATCTGGCTGCCCGGCTTCAGGCCTTGAGTATGGAAGAATTGGGCAGCTTCGAATACTCTGCTCCAATGCCCGCCTCATCGCCTCTACCACTGGGGAAGCTGGTGCTGCCTTCCATTCGCTGGACATTGCGACGCCATCACTTGCCGGACGATGAGCCGACCCGTTTTCTGATGCGCGCTTACATTCTGTCGGCTTATCAGATTGCAGGTGCATTTTACACTCTATTGCAGCAAGCTCAGCCGCAAGCGGTTGTGATCTTCAACGGCATTATGTACCCGGAAGCTACGGCTCGTTGGGTAGCACGCCAGCTCGGTGTGCGCAGCGTGGGGCACGAGGTGGGTTTCCGGGCGTTTTCTGCTTTCTTTACAAAAGGTGAGCCCACCGCCTATCCGATCGAAATCCCGGATGACTTTCAGTTAACTCCACAACAGGCAGCCCGGTTGGACGAATATTTGGAGAGGCGCTTTCAGGGTAAATTTACCATGGCAGGGATCCGCTTTTGGCCGGAGTTGCGTGGTTTGGATCAGGCTTTCCTGGATCGGGCAGCGCAGTTTCGCCAGATTATCCCTGTGTTTACCAATGTGATCTACGACTCCAGCCAGGTGCATGCCAACACGGTGTTTCCCCATATGTTTGCCTGGCTGGACCTGGTCCGAGAAATAATCCTGGCGCACCCTGAGACCTTCTTTGTAATCCGTGCTCATCCGGATGAGATGCGTCCGGGGACTGCCAAGCAGAGCAACGAGAGCGTCCACGACTGGGTGGTCAATCTCCGGGTGGACCAGCTGCCTAATGTGCAGTTTATTGACTCCCAGGAGTACATCAGCTCATACGAGCTGATCCAGCGCTCCAAATTTGTTATGGTGTACAACTCATCGATCGGGATGGAAGCAGCCTTGTTGGGTATGCCGGTATTATGTGGTGGAAAAGCGCGCTACACCCAGTACCCGATGGTCTTCTTCCCTGAAACACAGCACGGCTACAGGGAACAGGCCGAAACATTCCTGATATCTGAGCAGCTTGTGCTTCCGCCAGAATTTCAAGAAAATGCGCGCCGTTTCTTATACTACCAGCTTTACCGGGCTTCGCTGCCGCTGGATCGTTATCTACAGGCCGGGCCGCGCATGGGATTTGTCGAGTTAAAATCGTTCAATTGGCAGAGCTTAATGCCCCAAAATTCTCAGACTATCCAGGTGCTCCTGGATGGTATCGTGAACGAGAAACCATTTTTGATGCCTGAGGGTACATTGTGAATCATCCCGGAATTTATGACGAGATTGAAATTCTGCCGGTCGCGCTATTGCAGCAGCAGCGACAATTAGTAAACGAGCTACGCAAGCTGGCGGATTCGCTAAAGCTGGACTTTGGCTGGCATTACCTGCTCGACCTGGTTTGGATCATTCCCCGGTTAGGGACGGTGCGCGGTAAACGCATTATCGATGCCGGCGCCGGTACCGGTGTGATTCAGTGGTATCTGGCGGAGAAGGGCGCCGAAGTAATCAGCGTGGATCGGACCAGCCGGGCTAACCTGCCGCTGCGCTTTCGGCAACGTTTTAAGGTACGCGGCCTGCGCCAGAGTCCGATACCGGATCTCAACACGCCAAGGCAAACGGTGAAGAATGGCCTGTCGGGATCGCCGGGTGGACTCGCCACACAGGCACGCGAAATCACCCGCTCTCTCTCCCCGCAGCGCGCTACCGGAGCTGTGGTGATTTACAACCAGGATTTGCAGAATCTGGCAGATATCTCGGATGCATCGGTGGACGCGGTCGTATCAGTCTCGGCCTTGGAGCATAACTCCCCGGAGAA
>JAGDMX010000202.1 GCA_017860725.1 Chloroflexota bacterium
AAATCCAGGGTGTAATCTGCGAGTGTGAAGGTTCTATCGAAGAAATAATAACCGCCACGCAGCTTTTCGGCTGCTCCCAGTAAAAGCGCTGCCTTACGGAGATGTTCAATACGCTTTGCAGCCGGGCTATGCTCGCTTTGGCGGATTTCAAGGGAGCCAAAATACGCCAGAAACGAAATGGACATCGGCGTCCGGCTGCCTACAAAATTCCAAAATTTTAAAGCCTCGCGGTAGTGATATTTACTCCGGCGGAAATCACCAAGGTCACGGTAAAACCCACCGATTAACAGGTGACTTTGAAACAATCCATAACGGTCCTCTGCCTCTTCACAGAGCGCCAGCGCTTCCTGGAATTGTTGACTTGCTTGCCGGTTGTCCCCCTTTTCATGAGCCAACCAGGCCAGGATGCCCAACGATCCGGCGCAATCCCAGTGGCATCCGGCCTGGCAGGCAAGATTGTAACTCTCCTGAGCGTCTTGTCCGGCTCGCTCCGGTTCATTCCAGGCGAAAATATACATCCAGGCTCTAAACACCAGAGCCCACGCGAGATAAAAGCTCTCCGCAGGAGTGAGCTTGCGTCCCACTTCCACGCTCTCATCCAACAGGCTTTGCGATAGGCCGATGTTTTCTGTTTGATCTGAATAAGCCATCGCCAATTTATATAGCGCTTCGCAGAGATCCGCGTTTGCTTCGTCCCCGATCTCCCGGCAGACAGCGATACCCATTCCAAGCCGCCGGCGCGCTTCTGCAAAGTCGCCGATTAACCAGAGGGAACCTCCCAGGGCGATCAGCGATCTGGCGCGCAGCCAGGCGGGGATCGGCTTGCTCCCACATTTCTCCAGTCCGGTGAGCAGCCAATCGCAGGCTTCCTGCAGATATCCCAGGCTTTGCCACCACTCCTTGATGGCGACTGCCAGGCGAAGTCCGACTTCTACCTCGGCGCAACCGTGGAATGACCACTCCATAGCCAGGCGCAGATTATCCAGATCGAGCTTTATCTTGCGCGTCCATTCCAGGCGTTCTTCGCTTTCATATTTTAAATCGGCAATTTCCGCAAGGTGGAGAAAATAATCCCGGTGGCGGATGCGAAGCGCCTGGCTTTCCCGCTCATCAAAAAGCTTCTCACGCACATACTGGCGCACGGTTTCTAACAGGCGGAAGCGCGTTTCCTGTCCCTGTTTCCGCTCGGCAATGACCAGGGACTTGTCCACCAGGGAGCTCAGCAAGTCCAGCATTTCTTCGCCCTTCACGCCTTGCCCGCTGCAGATGTGTTCGGCTGCCTCGAGCGTCCACCCCCCGGCGAAGACCGATAGTCGCCTGAACAGCCGGTTTTCCTTTTTATCCAATAATCGGTAGCTCCAATCGATCGTCGCCCGCAAAGTCTGCTGGCGAGGCAGCACACTGCGGCTTCCTCCGGTTAACAGGCGAAATGAATCGTCCAGGCGGGCAGCAACCTGCGCAACCGGCAGCACACCCAGACGTGCTGCTGCCAGCTCAATCGCCAGGGGTATTCCATCGAGTCTCTGGCATACCTGGGCAATCGCCTTCTTATTGTCCGTCGTCACGTGGAAACCCGGGAGGTTATATTGAGCCCGATCGATAAACAGACGTACTCCCTCGCAGGCAGCCAGCGCATCCAGTGAGACGAGCTGCTGCGGATCAGGGACGGTCAGCGATGGGACCCGGAAGACCATTTCTCCAGCTACTCCCAGCGGCTCCCGGCTAGAAGCTAAGATGCGCAACTTGGGACAATTCACCAGCAAGTGGTCAGCCAGGCTGGAACAGGCCTTGAGCAGGTGCTCGCAGTTATCTAATAAAAGCAATCCCTGCCGAGTGCTCAGGAAAAAGGTCAGAGTATCCAGGATTGAGACGCCGGCTGCGTCGCGCAGACCAAGAGTATACGCGACGGAATGCGACACCAGGTCTGGATCAGAAAGCGGCGCAAGCTCTATGTACCAGACCCCGGCAGGATAATCGTCAAGAACCCGGGCGGCCACTACCAGCGCCAGGCGGGTCTTGCCCACCCCACCCGAACCGGTCAGAGTAATCAGACGATGATTCCTCAATAAATCCAAGACCGCCTCGATTTCCCGCTCCCTGCCCACAAAGCTGGTCAGTTGTGTGGGCAAGTTATGGGGATGGGTGATCACACTCGCCAACGGGGGAAAGTCTTGCACGAGGCCGGGTGCACTGACCTGGTAAAGATGTTCCAACCACTGCATGCCCTTGAGGTGATGCTCGCCCAGATCTTTAAGCCTCACCCCCTCAGGCAGCTCGCGTTGGACCAGGTCGGCAGTCTCCTGCGAGAGCAGAATCTGCCCGCCGTAGGCGGCAGAATGGATGCGACCGATCCGGTTGAGGGTGTGGCAGGGGAGATAATCTTCCCCTTGCGCCTCAGCCGGACCAGTATGCAAGCCCATGCGCACCCGGATAGGACCGGTTTCTCCCCAGCTTTGTTGCCCCAGGCCGCGTTGGGCAGCAAGGGCAGCCTTTAACGCCTGGAGCGGTTGGGAGAAGGCGCAGTCCAATTCGTCACCGATAAACTTGAAAACAACGCCCCCATTTTCTTGCACCGCGGCCTGCAAGATAGCGTTGTGGGTTTCCAGGGACGCCTGCATGGCCACGGGCATGCACTCCCAGCGGGGGACACTGCTCTCAATATCTGTAAAAAGATAAGTAACGATTCCTACGGGTAGATGGGCCATCGAACATGGATTCCTATAGACAATAGACCGGAAAGGAATGGTTGATAATACTATAACAAAATATTGAAAATTTTACCGAGATTCCACGTCGAATAAATTCGACCAACATCTTCACCTCAAATGCGCTGGAAAAATCTGTCGTCGCCATCTGTAATATTGATGAGGCGGTCAAAGCGAATGCCGAAGCTCAGTCTACTGTTCCGGCACATCAATCGATTTGAACTAAGCCGTCTCAGGAAACGCATCACATGCCTTCTGATACTTGATATGAGAACCTCCTTGGTGTGACGGCTGCATCGTGCTTGCAATTCATGCTGTCTTGCGTAGCCACTCGTCTGTGACACGACGGAACTCCGCTGGGCATTCCAGGGGTATAGCATGCCCGGCGTCTTTGAAGGTCACCAGCTCTGCATTGTGGACTTTCCCCGCAATGAGCCAGGACTGTTCGGGTGGCGCCAACGGGTCGTCGTCTCCTGACAATACCAGCGCCGGTGCGGTGATGCGAGGCAGTACTGGAGTGAGGTCAAGTTTGTAGAACGCGCGATGCCAGGCGACCATCGCATCCAGGTCTAAATGCACGAAATCGGCAAGACTGCCCTCCAAAAATTCTTCCCGCCCCGGCCATGCGTCAAAGGCGCGCGGATTGCCCCAACACCTGCGCCACAGGTTCGGATAGCGCTTTGGGCTTTGCAGAATCTTGAACGTGCCCTTGTCGATTGCCCTTCCAAAGGCGCCTTGCCGGGCGAGCCACAGCCCTACCCGGACGGAGCCCCTTACTTTTTTGCCCTCAGCCGCCCCTGACACGCATATCAACCGTGAGACCATCTCGGGGCAATGAGCCGCGATCGCCAGGGCAGTACATGCGCCCAGGGACACGCCGATTAACGTAAACCGTTGCTGGTCGCCGAGCAACTGGCGTATAGTGGTGGTTAACACTCGCGCAACTGTTTCTGCCGTGAGCAGCCTCGCATCGAAATCCGGAGGGAATGTCGCAGGATAGTGACCCGGCAGGCTCAATGCGTAACATGGCCCATGCTCGCGAAGGAACGCTACCTCGGGCCAGAGGAACAATCTGGCTGAGGCAGTGAATCCGTGCAAGAGAACAATTGGCTCGCCTGCCGCCTCAGGATTCAGGGAAAGGGCAACCAGGTGGTGCCCTTCAACGTCAAACTCATGGGTAGTGGTCATGGTTAGCCTCCTTTCTTAAACAGCCTAGCCACAACAGACATCCAGGTTGTGGTGTTACAGGCCCTGCTCTGCCAGCCACGCGCACATCCGCTCCGCTACGGTGGGCCAGCCGGTGTCCAGCATCATGTGGTGCGCCAGGCCCGGAAAGATCACCGCCTGGGTGCCATAGGCGCGCGCCGTCGCTTCGACCTCGGCGCAGCGAATCTGCCGGTCGTTGGCGGCGCCCATCACGAGCATGGGGACTTTGACGCGCTCGGGCCGGGGCAACCCGAACCCCAGCATATCGAGGCTTGCCAGGGCGCTGTCGGGCTCAATCCGCCGCCAGCACTCGTTCACAACCTCATCCGGGCAGCCAGCCGAAAAGAACGACTCGCGGACCAGCCTCGGGCTGTTGAGGTAAGCCCGAGAGTCGAGCGTGAGCAGGCTGCGCAGGGCCCCCCAAGGGTGGCGGCGGACCAGGCGTAGATAGGGCGCCAGGCTGCCCCCCGGCGGCACCGAGGCGAGCAGGATTCCCGCCGCGGCTGGCTGCGATTCCAGGTACTTTTGCACCACCAGACCGCCTGAACAATGGCCGATCACGACCGGGGCCTTGGGCAAGCCAGCCGCGACCTGTGCAATATCCTGTACGAAGTCGCGCAGGCGAGCCCAGCGCAATCGTTCCTTGCCATCGCTGCCGCCGTGCCCACGCAGGTTGAGCGCGTGTGCGGCATAGCCATGAGCGGCGAAGTAATCCAGGAAGTTAACCCAGCACCACGCGCCGTGGGATGCGCCATGCACGAAGAGCAAGGGCGTCGGGCGGGGGTTGGACATCGGCTGGCAGGAAAGGACTTCAAGATACATAGGTGACCTCCTTCTTGTTCTCAGGACCAGTCAGCTTTCGACTCCCTTGGCATACCCGAACTCCTCATTGTATTCTTTGAACATTTCGGCAATCTCCTGAGAAGTCTGCCCGAAATCTTACGGATGGTAGTGGTGGCGGCCGTGTTTATCTTTTGGATTTTGCTCGATGTACTCTTGTAGAGTATGTTCATAACCATTTGGCCAGGGCAGTTGAAAATGCCTGTAAACTTCTATCACGGTACCAACCGGGTCGGCGATGATCTGTTCGTATTGGATATCGAAGATTTGGCCAGCATGTTTCTTGCGTGCGGCAAGATTCTCTTCGATTTCCCACGCTAAGAGACGAAGGTTGGTTTCGGCCATCATTTTTATGTCGACCTGGTTTGTCAAAGAGATATGGATTGAGTAATACAGGCTATTGAGGCTGGGCACAACCGCAACCGGATCGCGGTGAGTTTGGATTATCTGAGCTGATGGGATCATCCCTAGAAGCACATCGACTTTCGGCGAATGCTCCGGCGCTTTCATGACCAGCCGTCTGTCTGGGTTGGCAGACTGGAGCACCTGGAGCAAACGGAAATAATCCTGATATTTCTTTTCGAAGAGATTCTGCTTCATGTACCAATCGATATATCCATATACATCTGCGAAAAGCCAAAACGCGGTATTCACAAAGGTCAGCCCGAGCATGAACAGGCATTCTTCCGGGTCATCCAACCCTGAATAATGCTTATGGTCAATGTTCGCAGTAAATTTAGATCGCAGGTTGATCTCCTGTTCTGCGATTTGTCGCCGTCGGTCCGGGCTACCACCGATTGGAGGGATGGGCCGG
>JAGDMX010000203.1 GCA_017860725.1 Chloroflexota bacterium
ATCGACGAAGCATTTAACCTGGCCAAGCAGGGCTACGAGGTCAATGCCTGGTACCTGCACGATTGGAAGCCGCTGACCGGAAAAGATGTAGAGTGCGGGCTGCAAATCCTGGCATGGAGCCGCGAGGAGCTGATGCAGGCTATCCAGGATCTCAGCCATTCAGCACTGGCGCAAGGTTATCCCGGCGAGCGCCGTAGCATTGCCGGCATCGTCAAGCACGTCGGTGGAGCAGAATGGTGGTACCTCGACCGCCTTGGGCTGGTCTTCCCGTGGGCTGAAGTCCCGGCGGATCCTTTCGAGCGGATTGAGACGGTGCGGGCACAGCTGGTAAAGGTGCTGCCCGGATTGGTGGGGTCGAAATTGGTGACCGGCGTAGGCGGCGAGTGGTGGAGCCCACGCAAGCTGCTGCGCCGTGCCTGCTGGCACGAGCGTGATCACACCGAGCACATCTTAAAATTGCGCCAAAATTCGCCGCCATCCGAGCGAATATAGGATATAATATTAACTATTATGATAAATATTATCGGTTATTGGTGAACTTACCATGGCCCTGGATCGCTACGGACGCGACATTCATTACCTGCGCATCAGCCTGACGGACCACTGCAACCTGCGGTGTGTGTACTGCATGCCGGAGGACATGACTTTTCAGCCCAACGCCGAGCTGATGCAAGACGACGAGCTTATCTTGCTGGTGCGGTTATTTGCCAGCCTGGGATTCGACAAAATTCGCCTGACCGGCGGTGAGCCAACGGTGCGCGGGCATATTGTTGATATTGTGCGAGAAATCGCCCTCACTCCAGGCATACGCTCGCTTTCGATGACTACCAACGGCGTGCTGCTGCCCAAGCTGGCGCAACCATTAGCGCAGGCGGGACTCAAACGGGTCAATATCAGCATTGACACGCTCAACCCGGAAAAGTTCCGCCGCCTGACACGCTGGGGATCCCTGGAGGACGTGTGGCAGGGCATCCTGGCAGCCGAAGAAGCCGGGCTGACGCCGATCAAACTGAACGCCGTCGTCGTGCGCGGCTACAACGAGAGAGATGTGATTGACCTGGCGCGCCTGACCATTGAACGTCCCTGGCAGGTGCGATTTATCGAAATGATGCCCTTTGCCGGGGCAACCGACCTGCAGCTCAACCAGGCGGTGACGACCGAGCAGATCATGGAGCACATCGAAGCCGAATTAGGACCGCTGCACACGGCCAATGGCGGCGAGCTGGATGGAGAGGCGCGTGTATTCCAGCTAGATGGCTCCCTGGGCACTGTTGGATTCATCTCCACCGTCACACAGCCTTTCTGCGCCTCGTGCACGCGCGCCCGCCTGACCGCCGATGGACGCCTGCGGCTGTGCTTGCTGCGCGAAGGCGAGGTCGATTTGCTAACACCCTTGCGCGGTGGGGCGAGTCTATCCGATTTGCGCCAACTGATCCTGGATGGGATCTGGTACAAGCCGTGGGGACACGGCCTGGCGGAGGGTTTGATCCCGCTCAACCGGGTGATGAATCAGATCGGCGGCTAGCGTAAATTACGACGTGAACGGCAGCTAACTCACAGTCCCCAAACCAATACTGCAACAATTGCTCCCACCAGCGAGCAAAGAAAATTGACTCCATCGTTATCCAGCCAGCGCCAGCCCCGTAAGTGACGAGTCGGGCTGCCACAGACGTGGCGCGGGTGACGCTCGGTCTCCTTTTGACAGGAAGGGCAGTAATAGATGGATTGAACCGTTGCCCCCAGAAACGAGTCGAAAAAAGAGCCGGCTAAGCCGCCCAGGCAAGCCGCCAGCAGCGCAACCCCGAGAGGTAGCTGGGATGAGACCAGCACCGCCGCCAGACCTACCAGGGCAGAACCTCCGAGGGCCGCCAAGGTGCCCAGGCGGCTAACCGCCCCCGAGGTGCCACGTTCGACGGGTTTCCAGGTGGTTACCAGGCGTGGCAATGACGGATTGAGCACGCCAATCTCGGTTGCCCAGGTATCGGCATTGACGGCGGCCATCGCCCCGATATAAGCCGCCCAAATCCAGACCGGCTCATCCAGCAACGCAAAGCCGACCACCAAAAGCGCCCCCAGCCCACCATTGGCCAGCACCTGAGCCCAGTCGCGCCGGCTGCCTTTGGAAAACTTCTCACTCAGGGCAGCCTTGCGCGGGGCGAACAACCTGGACAGGGCACTGGAAGACACAAAGAACACCAGCAACAGAGTGGCCCAGGATAAACCACCCAAACCGAAAATCAAGCCACCAGTCAGCAGGGCGGCAAAAGCGCCACTGGTGCTTAAAGCGCGAGCACGCCAGGCCAGCAGGGCGATCAACGCGGCAAGGAAAAACCCGATCAGGACCTGCATAGAAACGAAGCTCTATCCAATCTGTAAAATGAAAAATATGGCAACCATAAACAGCAGCGGCAAGGCTGCACCCATCCCCCACGCCAGATAAGCCAGCGTCTGGCTGGATTCGCGGCGAAACAAGAACAATCCGAGGAAGAAATCGATAGCGAAGAATATGGCATTGAGCACCGGGAGGAGCAGAAGCTGCAGAGCAGGTACCAGGTCACCGGGGCTGCCATCCGGCTCGAAGCCAAGATGCACTTCAACTCTCGCCGGGATCGCCAAACTTGCCCACACCAGCAGCGCCAAGCTCAGGATGGAACCGGCCAGCAACAGGTAGCGCGCCGGACGGGAAGCCCAGACCCGGCGCAGGAGCATTCCGGGATATACAGAGTTTGAGGTCAGTGGCGAAAAAGAACCCAGCTCGATCAGGCGTTGAAACTGGTAGATGAAGGCCTGCGGGTCAGCAGGCGAGATGGCAAAAATACGCCCTTCGGTGCCAATACACACCAGCCGCTGGGTGCGCGAAGCCAGGTATTCCACCGGACCCAGCCCAACTACCTGGTGCACGCCCAATACCGCCCCAGGCCAACGCAGCCAGGGATAAGACAGCTTGCTTTCCAGCTCATCGGCCGGATGAACCCAAAGAACCGACGAGATAGGGATTTCTTCCAGGCGCAGTCCCCAGCGCAGGCGAATGCCATTGCGTTGAATCACATAGGTGGCAGTTTGCAGAGCATAAGCTCGGTAAGCCAGCAACGGCAGGCCGATGGCGGCTACAGTCAGCGGCAGCAGGGAGAGTAAAAATGCCGGGCCAATCCTGGCCTGAGAGGCTTGCCAGAGACCCTGCAGCCCTAGAATGGCAAGCAGAATCATCACGCCAGCCTGGTAGATCATGCCTCGCCGGCGATCCGGCAAAAAGACCAGCTCGGTATTCACGGGCCTATTTATACCATAAACAGGATTTCCCTCTGTATTGAGAGATATAGAGCAAAACCGGAGCAGGCAGGCGGCTTTGCTGTCTGCCTGCTCCGGTTCGATTAAGAAAACTGCGGAGTATGGTTGAAATGGGCGGCAACCCCAACCCATTTCAATAATATCGTGATTGGTTACTGAATTTCGTAAACGACGTAAACGTCCACGGTAATGGTCATCTGCCCAGGCGAGACCGGGACGCTCACCGCGGCTTCAGCCATCGCACCGCCACCCTTGCCATAGATCGGGGTAGGCGGGTAGGTGACACCGGTGGTGCTGATTGAGAGAACCTGGCCTACCTCGACGCCAGCGGCATCTGCCAATTCCTGAGCCTGCTTGGCAGCATCATCGACCGCAGCAGCCCGGGCTTCCGACAGGGCTGCCGACTTGTCCTCAACATCGAACGAGATGCCATTGATCGAGTTAGCGCCTGCTTTTACTGCACTATCGAGAACTGCACCGATGCTGTCCAGATCGCGCACTTTGACGAAAACCGTATTGTCTACCATGTAGATGATCTCACCGGTAGGCTGACCTTGGGGATCGTAGCGCTGCTGTGGATAAATGCTGAAGTTGGTGGTCTGGATATCTTCCTCTGCCACACCCAGCTCGATGAGCGCGTCGATTACAGCCTGGGTTTTCTCATTGTTGCTGGAAACGGCCTCAACAGCATCAGGACCTTCGGTGTGTACACCGATGTAAATGGATGCCATGTCGGGCTTCAGCTCCACCTTGCCATTGCCATTGACCGAGATGGTGCGTGGAGTTGTCTGGCTGGTGGTCTCGGTTTGGGTCGATGGTGCCAGCGCCTGGGCGGCAGCAACCCCACCGCAGCCTACCAGGGAAGCGGCAATCAGCAGCACCAATCCAATCAGAATAACTTTCTTGTACATGTTTTCCTCCAGTGTTGAAATTGCGACTGAGGAGTATACCTGCTCCCAGTCATAAAAACTACTTGCCAATTTTTGTGCAGTGTAGACGAAGCACCTGCTTGAGAAGTTCCCGGAAAATTGCGAATTTTCAGAATGCCCGTCAGTGCTGCGCCGGATCACAAGCGGAGCACCGACCAATTTTCCAGCATCTACGGAAGGCATTATACACCAACACAACGATAGCCATGTGTGGATCATTTTGATCTTGTATCAAATACTTTTCTTACACCTTGTTTGCAGAGGGTTAACAGAGCGGATGATATAATTCGAGCAGAAGAATAGTATTTCTTACCAGAAATTCAGGTGTACTCAGCGTTCCGCTTAATGTTACTCAACAGAGGGCATCTCCAAGTACGCCAGCGATGATAGTACGATAGATGTAGAGGAAAAATTAGCAATGATGCGATTTGACCGCTTTACAGAACGAGCACAAGAAGCCGCTCAGCGGGCTGCAGAGATTATCCAGCGCTATGGGCACAATCAAATTGATACCGAGCACATCTTACTGGCATTGATCGAGCAACCCCAGGGTGTGATTCCGCAAATTCTCGAAATTTTAAAGGTAAACACGGATGCCCTGACCGAGCGGTTGGATTATATCTTGCGCACCAGCCCAAAAGCCAATATCTTTGGTGGTGGCGCCGGGCAGATTTTTATTACTCCGCGCGTGAAGCGCATAATTGACCTGGCTAACGAAGAGGCCAACAAGCTGAAAGACGAGTATATCTCGACCGAGCACATCTTCCTGGCGATCCTGAACGAGCGCAGCACGCCTGCTGCCCGGCTGCTGGAAGGCGCCGGGGTGACGCGTGAGCGCGTATACGACGCTATCCAGCAGATTCGCGGCGGACAGCGGGTCACCGACCCACAGGCCGAGACACGCTACCGCACGCTGGAGCGCTTCTCCCGTGACCTGACCCAACTGGCGCGGGAGGGTAAGCTAGACCCGGTGATCGGGCGAGACGCGGAAATTCTACGCGTGATCCAGATCCTCTCACGGCGCACGAAGAACAACCCGGTGCTGATTGGCGAGGCGGGAGTAGGCAAGACGGCAATTGTCGAAGGGCTGGCGCAAAAAATCGCCACAAACGATGTACCGGAAATCCTGACCGGCAAGCGGGTACTCTCACTGGACCTGGGAGCCATGATTGCCGGCTCGCGCTTCCGCGGCGAATTCGAGGAGCGCTTGAAAGCCGCCCTGGAGGAAATCCAGCGCGCCCAGGGTGAGGTGATCTTGTTCATCGACGAGCTGCACACCGTAGTGGGGGCTGGGGCGGCCCAGGGAGCGATGGACGCGTCCAACATGCTCAAGCCGGCCCTG
>JAGDMX010000204.1 GCA_017860725.1 Chloroflexota bacterium
AAAGTCTGCACGGTGATCGGCTTTCCTCTGGGCGCTACCTCGAGCGAGGTCAAGGCATTCGAGACTGAAACAGCGATCGAGCAAGGCGCGACCGAGATCGATATGGTCATTAATATCGGCGCGCTTAAGGCCCGTGAACTGGAATTTGTGGCTCAGGATATCCGCGGCGTGGTTAACGCCGCTCATTCTCGGGGTTTTATCGTCAAGGTTATTTTGGAAACTGCCCTGTTGACCGATGAAGAAAAAACAATCGCCTGCCTGCTGTCGAAAGAGGCCGGAGCGGATTTTGTTAAGACCTCTACAGGCTTTGCCAGCGGAGGGGCTACCGTGCACGATGTCGCTCTGATGCGCCGGGTAGTGGGACCTGAAATTGGGGTTAAGGCTGCGGGTGGTGTGCGCACTTATGAAGACGCTGAAAGTATGATCAAAGCGGGTGCCACTCGCATTGGCGCCAGTGCCGGGGTTAAAATCCTGCAAGGCCCCAGCGGGAGTAAACCGGATATCGCCAGCGCTCCCAGCACTGGCAGCGGTAAGAGCTATTAATTTGCGGTAAAATGCACCGCTTCGGTAAAATGCACCACTTCAGTAAGATGCACCGCTCAGGAGAGACCATATGTTAATCGCCAGAGTGATCGGAACCACCGTATCTACCATTAAAGACCCCAAGCTGACCGGGCAAAAATTGCTTATCGTTCGCCAGACCGATGAGCGCGGCGAAGCGTTTGGTAAACCCTACGTGGCGATTGATACCGTAGATGCCGGTGTAGGTGACCTGGTTTTAACCGCCGCTGGTTCTTCTGCCCGCCAAACTGCGATCACAAAGGATACTCCGGTGGATGCCGTGATCATGTCGATCATTGATTCGCTGGAAGTCGATGGCGAGGTAGTGTTCAGGAAATCAAGGTAGTACCTAATGGCGCTGGACAAGGATCTTTCTTCGATACAAGAAGCACGCGACCTGGCTCAAAAGGCACACGAAGCCTGGAAAAGCTGGAGTCATGCCTCACAGACTGAAGTAGACCGGGTTTGCGCAGCGATGGCTGAGGCCGGTTACCAGGCATCCGAACGCGTGGCCCGCCTGGCGCAGGAAGAAACCGGCTATGGGGTGGCCGCGCACAAGAAGATAAAGAATGAGTTTGGCTCACGATCGGTGTGGGAAAGCATCCGCGATTTGAAAACCGTGGGGGTGATTCGGCACGATCCTGACCGGCGTCTGTACGAGATTGCCTGGCCGATGGGCGTGGTGGTTGCCCTGGTTCCGTCTACCAACCCCACTTCCACAGCCTTCTTCAAAGCGCTCATCGCCGTAAAGGCGCGCAATGCGATCGTATTCGCTCCCCATCCTTCAGCAGCACACTGCATTTATGAAGCAGTCCAAGCGATGACCGTCGCGGCAGAGAACAATGGAGCGCCCAAAGGTCTCATTAGCTGCATGCAGCAAGTCAGTTTGCCGGGCACTCAGGAACTGATGTCGCACAAGCTGACCGCGCTCATCCTGGCAACCGGGGGCTCGCCAATGGTGCGGGCAGCCCATTCCACCGGGAAACCCGCTTATGGCGTTGGGCCGGGGAATGTGCCGGTCTACGTGGATCGCAGCGCGGATATTGAAAAAGCCGCCCGCTATATTGTCGCCTCCAAAGCGTTTGATTACTCCACTATCTGCGCGACCGAGCAATCCGTGATTGCCGACCGGCCCGTAGCTCGCCGCCTGGCAGATTTAATGCGCCAGGAAGGCGCCTATTTTACCAACGAGCAGGAGACGGAAATCCTGCGCCGCCTGGTTTTTAATGCCGATGGTAGCATTAATACAGCGCTGGTAGGAAAATCTGCCTCCTATATCGCTGCGTACGCAAATTTTAAGGTACCGACCGATACTCGAATCCTGGTGACGCCACTCTCCAAGGTAGGCAAGCAGGAACCTCTATCCCATGAGAAATTGACGACTGTTTTGGGCTGGTACGAGGCGGATGGTTGGGAGCAGGGCTGTGACACTTCGATAGCACTGATAGAAACCGGCGGACGCGGCCATACGCAAATTATCTATGCCAACGATGAACGGGTGATCATGGCTTTTGGTCTCGAAAAGCCGGTATTCCGCATCCTGGTCAATACGATGGGCACCCTGGGCGCGATCGGATTGACCACTGGCTTGATGCCTTCGCTGACCCTGGGGTCAGGAGGGGTGGGTGGTTCGATCACCGGCGATAATATAACTGCCTACCATCTAATCAATATCAAACGACTGGCGTACGAAACATCCAGCCCTCCGCTGGAAGCATTTTATCCTGGTCCGCCCCCAGCCGGTCCATCGCCCGAGGAAATTGAACGGGTTGTCCGGCAGGTTGTGAATGAAATATTGGCAAGCAAACAAACCTATGCATAGTACTGAAAGGAAAAAGGAAGGAAGAAAATGGCTCTAGACACTTCTCTAATTGCTCTTGGAATGGTGGAAACCCGCGGCCTGGTCGGCGCGATTGAAGCAGCCGATGCAATGGTCAAGGCTGCAAACGTGATTCTGATCGGCTCGGAATACGTAGGCGGTGGTTATGTCACCGTCATGGTGCGCGGAGATGTTGGCGCGGTGAAGGCTGCCACAGATGCCGGCGCTGCGGCTGCCAAGCGTGTTGGCGAGCTTGTTTCGGTGCATGTGATCCCGCGCCCTCATTCCGACGTCGAAATGATCCTGCCGAAGAGTTCAAAAGGCAGTATCAGCGGGAGAACCACCGAAGGCTCCAAGTAGCAGTTGATGGATTTCAAAACGATATCGGGGTCCCAACCCGGGTGGTGAGTTAACCGGTCTTTGTAGCCCCGCTGGGGTTGGGCTTACACGGTCCACCTCAGACACCATGGACGCATGGAGAAGATTATGAGCGATGTTTTTTCGTTACGCTGCTATTGTTACCTTGATAGAATGCAGCCGCAGTATGCCGCCTTTGTGGGCACTGTAACCCAGGGCGACCTGCCCACCGAGGGAATGGCGGCGCTTTATGTGGAAATGTCCCCCGGGAATGAGGTCTTTCGGGTGGTGGATATTGCGGTGAAAGCCACGGAAGCCCGGCCGGGTGCGCAGATTGTCGAACGCGAGTTTGGCATGTTTGAGGTACATTCGCACAGCCAGGCTGCGGTGCTGGAAGCTGGGGATGTTGTGCTCTCACGGCTCGGCTTGCAAGTAGAAGACCGCCTCCGTCCGCAGGTGGTTTCCACTCAGGTCATCACGCGCATTGATCCCTACCAATCCCAACTGCTAAACCGCTTTCGCCGGGGCAGTATGCTGGTGCCTGGCGAAACCCTGCTGGTGTTGGAGTGCGCGCCGGCTGCTTATATTAACTACGCATGTAATGAGGCAGAAAAGAAGGCCAGCATCAAGATTGTGCATGTTTCATCGGTGGGTCGCTTCGGTCGCATGTGGCTGAGCGGGTCGGAAGCCGAAATTATGACTGCACGAGATGCCGCCACCCGGGCGCTGGAAAGCCTGAGCGGAAAAGAGGGCGCCTGAGCCCTGCTGGAATTTCCAGGGAGAGAATGATGCCCAAAGTTTTTTATACTGAACATGACATTGAAGACATGGTGAAGCGCGGCACCCTGTCGTTAGAAATTAATGATAATGTGGTGCTGACAGACCTTGCCTACGAAAAAGCCAACCGCCTGGGAATGAAACTAATCCGGGAAAAGCCAGAAAACCCACCGGCTGCCCCGGTGCGACCATACGTCGTCAAACAGACGCCCCAAATGCAAGCCACACCTGGTGCTGGCGCCCCGCCTCCTGCGGCTGGCGATCTTGCCCAGCGCATCCATAGCGCAGTGGTGACACGCTTGGGAAATCAGGTTGATCCGGCTCTTTTAGATGCCATCATCCAGCGTGTGCTCAACGCCACAGGGGTCAAGTAACGAAGATGTTATTTGGCAGGGTCCGTGGCACGGCGGTTTGTACGCTCAAATATCCCGGCACAGAAGGGCTGAAACTGCTGATTGTCCAGCCTTTGAATAAAAAGCTGGAGCCGGTAGGAGCGTTGCAGGTGGCGGCAGATGTGGTGCAAGCAGGAATTGGCGACCTGTGTGTGATGGTTCGCTCGCGCGAGGCCGCCCTGGCGATGCCAGACGTGAAATTCGTACCGATAGACCTGGCGCTGGTGGGCATTGTGGACGAACTGGCTGTCGTTGCCGAGGATAAGTTCGACCTTACGATGCAGCCCGGCTGGAACCATTTCACTTAGCAGCAGCTATGATTTTAGGAAAAGTTGTAGGGACTGTGGTGACGACCATCAGCCATCGGGATTACAAGAACCGGCGGCTGCTGGTCGTTCAGCCCCTGGTTTTGCCAGGCGATAGCCCAGGCGAGGATTTTATTGCCCTCGATAACACCCAGGCAGGGATTGGAGACACGGTGCTGGTGAACCGGGAAGGAAATGGCGCTCGCCAGGCGCTTAAAAACCCCGATGCCTGCGTGATCTCGGTGATCGTGGGGATTGTTGACTCAGTGTATCTTGAAGAAGCGCCTCGTTAGCTTTTGGGCGGAGCGATCCTGCGCCGGTTAGCGAATATGATCAAACCTACACCGGCCAGGATAGCGATCGCGCCATAGAGCGCCCACTGGGTTTGGCCGGTCATAAAGCTGCCCGGCAGAATGTTGATGCCTTGTAAAAACCAGACGCCGCCGGCCAGGATCAACAAAACGCCGATAATATTCAGAACGATTTTCATCTCAATAATCTCCACTTTACAACCATCTGTGGTATCTGTATAATTATATAAATCAGACTATATAAGTCTGTATTATATTATATACGAGAGACCTCGCGTGTCGGATTTATCAGGAGGACAATGATGAAAATCGGTATTTTAGGAACGGGTATCGTCGGCAAGACGATCGCTGCGAAACTGATCGAACTGGGACACGAAGTGACGCTCGGCACTCGAGATGTTGCTGGCAAGCTGGCCGAGACAGCCCCAGACTTCTATGGCAATCCACCATTCAACGTTTGGCATGCTCAGCACCAACAGATAAAGCTGGCGACTTTTACAGAGGCCGCCGCACATGGCGAACTTGTCTTCAATGCCACCAATGGCGGCGCTACCTTGGAAGCGTTGAAGTCCGCGCAAGAAACAAACTTGAACGGGAAGGTGCTCATCGATATCGCCAACCCGCTCGATTTCTCACATGGCATGCCGCCCACACTTTTAGTCTGCAACACCGATTCGCTTGGCGAACAGATCCAACGCGCCTTCCCGCTAGCTAGAGTTGTCAAAACACTCAACACCATTAGCGCACCCGTGATGGTGAATCCGCGCCAGCTTGCCGGCGGGGAGCATACTATGTTTGTCTGTGGTAACGACGCCGGCGCAAAAACTCAGGTCAACGAAATCTTGCAGGACTGGTTCGGCTGGAAATACGTAATCGATTTAGGCGACATCAGCGTGGCGCGTGGTATGGAGATGTACCTGCCGCTTTGGCTGCGCCTGATGGGCGCGCTCGGTTCGCCAATGATCAATGTCAAAGTCGTGAAGTAACCAAATGGACCCATCTCAACAGATCGCGTTGGTCAGCGG
>JAGDMX010000205.1 GCA_017860725.1 Chloroflexota bacterium
TGCTTATGGGAAATACCTGACGGTCGAAGCCTTTTTTGACCAGCCCGTGAAGCTGCATGCCTGGTTTAATACCGGCGCAACCACCAAAATGTTGATCCCCATAACCGGACGCCATTCCGAGCAATCGGTAGTACTGCTGGGAGCAAACGATATGTACAGGGTCAATAGCCCGGCGCTTAAGAACTTGCAGCCGCTGCGGGATGCGCTCGCCGCGCTTGGATACCAGTAATTTGGAGGAATTATTCTTTATGTTGAATGACCAGTTGACCGCCGAAGACCAGCCTATCCTGCAAGTCAGGAATCTAAAAACTTATTTCTATACCGACGCCGGGGTAGTTAAGGCCGTCGACGGCGTCGATTTCTCCGTCCGGCGCGGCGAAGTGCTCGGCCTGGTAGGCGAGTCCGGCTGTGGTAAAAGCGTGACCTCCTTCTCGATCATGCGCCTGGTCGGCCAGCCCGGCAAGATTGTCGAAGGCGAAATCCTGTTCGAAGGCAAAGACCTGGTCAAGCTGCCCGAGACGGAGATGACGCATATGCGCGGCAACCGCATGTCGATGATTTTCCAGCAGCCGCAAAGCAGTCTGAACCCGGTCTATAAGATCGGCGACCAGGTGGCCGAAGTGCTGCGCATCCACCAGCAGATGACCAAAGAGCAGGCCTGGGCCAGAGCGGTCGACCTGCTGCGCCTGGTGGGTATCCCCGATGCCGAAAAGAAAGCCGACGCTTATCCGCACGAAATCTCCGGCGGGCAGGCGCAGCGCGTGATGATCGCCATGGCGCTGGCGCTGAACCCGCAACTGCTGATCGCCGACGAGCCCACCACCGCCCTGGATGTGACCATCCAGGCTCAAATCCTGGACCTGATGCGCAACCTGCGCACCGGCTTCGAGACGGCCGTGATCCTGATCACCCACGACCTGGGTGTGATCGCCGAAATGGCGGACAATGTCGCTGTGATGTACGCTGGCCGGATTGTGGAGCAGACCGACGTCAACACGCTGTTTGCCAGGCCGCTCCACCCTTATACTCAAGGGCTGCTGGCATCCATCCCAGTGCTAGGCGAGATCAAGGATCGCCTGGATGTCATCCCCGGTAACGTGCCCAACCTGGTCAACCTGCCAGCAGGTTGCCGCTTTGCGCCCCGCTGCCGGGCGCGTGAGCAGTACAACCTGGAGATTTGCAACCAGGTGGAGCCGCAACTGGAAACTGTCGAGCGCGTCCACTCCGTGCGCTGCTGGCTTTACCTGGATTACCAGGACCACCGGGCGCCCCTGCGCCAGACGCCAGAATATCCCATTGAAAGCAACCTCCAGTAACCGGGAAGGGCCTGAAAATGAGCTTACAACCAGAAAATCCAGAAACTACTCTCCAGTCTCCCGTCTCGGTGAATGCCCCGGCCAAGGGTGCTCGAACGTTAATCAAGGTCGATCACCTGGTCAAACACTTCCCGGTGCGCGGCGGTCTGCTGCAGCGCACGGTCGCCTGGGTTAAGGCAGTCGATGACGTCAGCTTCTTCATCCGCGATGGTGAGACTCTCGGGCTCGTCGGTGAGTCCGGCTGCGGCAAGACCACCGTCGGGCGCACCATGCTGCGCCTGGTCGAGCCCACCTCCGGCGAGATCGATTTCGATGGAACGGACATCCTGAAGCTGAAGGGCAACGAGCTGAAGCAGATGCGCCGCAACATGCAGATCATCTTCCAGGATCCCTATTCCTCACTGGACCCGCGCATCCCGGTTGGCGAGTCGATCGCCGAGGGCTTGAAGATTCACAACGTCGGCGACCCCAAACTGCGCTTCGATGTCGTCCTGGATGTGCTCAAGAAGGTCGGCATGGAGGACTACCACGCCAGGCGCTTCCCGCACGAGTTCTCCGGCGGACAGCGCCAGCGCATCGGCATTGCCCGTGCCCTGGCCCTGCAGCCCAAGTTCATCGTTGCCGACGAGCCAGTTTCAGCCCTGGATGTGTCGATTCAATCCCAGGTGCTCAACATCCTCAACGATCTGCAGAATGAGTTTCACCTGACCTACATGTTTATCGCCCACAACTTGAGCGTGGTCGAGCATATCTCCGATCGTGTGGCGGTGATGTACGTGGGCAAGATGGTCGAGATGGCCGACCGGGACGAGCTGTACCGCAACCCGCTACACCCTTATACCCAGGCGCTGATGTCCGCCATCCCGATCCCCAATCCAAAAATCAAGCGCGAGCGCATTATCCTGCAAGGCGACGTACCCAGCCCGGTGAACCCGCCCTCCGGCTGCCGCTTCCACCCGCGCTGCCCGGTCGTGATGGAAGGTTGTGCACTGCAAGAGCCGCCGTTGATCGAAGTGGCTCCCGATCACTGGGTGGCCTGCTGGCGCGTGCCCGGCCCCGCATGATCCGTCAAGGCCTCTTCCCGCTCGAGAGTTCGATGGGGCTGGAATAATTTATGGTAAAATTCAAACCACCCGGTGTTCCGGGTGGTTTTGACGCCAAGCCAAGATCTTCTTGTGCGCGGAATGCCCGCTAGAGAGAGGAAAAACTGCAAATTGGGGCGTGGTGCAATGGTAGCACAGCGGACTTTGGATCCGTTTATCCTGGTTCGAATCCGGGCGCCCCAGCCTGAACGCTGAAAGACGAGCTTTCCGTTGCCCATGTGCGGCAGCGCAACGCTCGTTATTTTTTCTAAGGAGATCATATGGAGAGTTCTGCAATTATCCTGGCAGCCGGGCAGGGCACGCGTATGCGCTCGTCGCTTCCCAAGGTACTCCATTATCTGCTAGGCAGGCCACTGATCGACTATGCCATCGAGACCGCCTGCAAGGTGACTGGAAGCAAGCCGGTGGTGGTCATCGGTCATGGGGCAGAGCAGGTGAGACAGGCGGTCGGAGAGGCAGCCGTGTGTGTGCTACAAGAACCGCAGCTAGGCACCGGTCATGCCGTCCAGCAAGCGCAGGCAGCTCTGCAGGGTCAGGCTGATCTTGTGCTGGTGACTTATGCCGATATGCCGCTGCTCACCGCGCATACCCTGCAACGCATGCTCACGCTGCAACAGGCCCATGACGGCCCGCTGACCATGCTCTCTGTCCTGGCAGAGCACCCGCGCGGCTTCGGGCGTGTAGTGCGCTCACCCTCCGGGCAGGTGCAGGCGATTGTCGAGGAAGCTCAGGCAACCCCCGAGCAGCTCGCCATCCACGAGCTCAACTCCGGCGTGTACTGCTTCAATGCCGCCTGGCTGTGGGAGGCGTTGCCGCGTATCCCACTCTCCCCAAAGGGTGAATATTACCTGACTGACCTGGTCGGGATCGCGGTGAGCGAGGGGCACTCGGTCCAGGCGGTGGTCGCTGAGGACCCACTCGAGCTGATCGGGATCAACACTCGCGTCCATCTGGCCGAGACGGAAGCCCTGCTGCGCCAACGCATCAATCGAGAATGGATGCTGGCAGGTGTGACTCTGGTTGATCCGGCGACGACCTACATCGAACCGGGGGTCGCCATCGGTCAAGATACCATCATTTTGCCAAACACCCACCTGAAAGGCAGCACCGTGATTGGGGAGCATTGCGAGATCGGGCCCAATACGATGATCAGCCACTCGCAGGTTGGCAGCTACTGCACTATCCTGGCGTCGGTGCTAGAAAAAGCCACCCTGGAAAACCACGTGGACATTGGCCCGTTCGCCCACCTGCGCAAGGGTGCCCACCTGGCAGAGGGTGTGCACATGGGCAACTTTGGCGAGGTAAAAAACTCCTATCTTGGCCCGGGCACCAAAATGGGGCACTTTTCCTATCTTGGCGATGCCACTATCGGAGAAGAGGTCAACATCGGCGCCGGCACCATCACCTGCAATTTCGACGGCGTGCGCAAGAACCCCACCCAGATTGGCAATGGCGTATTCATTGGCAGCGACACGATGCTGGTCGCCCCGGTCACCCTGGGCGATGGAGCGCGCACCGGAGCCGGTGCGGTAGTCACTAAGAATGTCCAGCCGGACACGCTGGTGGTGGGGGTGCCAGCGCGCGCCATCCGCAAGTTGAAAAAAGGTGATTGACACTACCCTGTTTATCCTGGTAATTCTGCTGCTCCTGGGGCTGGATTTGCTGGCGGTGGCCATCCGCACGACTTACCTCGAGACCGGCCAGGCGCGCCTGCTGGCGCTGCGCGAGCAGGCCAGCCCACAAGCCGATCGCGTCCTGGAGCTGCTGCATAACCCACTACGACTGCGCGCCAGCCTAAATCTGTCCCTGCTGCTGGTACGTTCCCTGCTGACGGGTTGGGCTGTTTTCCTGGTTGCCAGGCAACCCTGGATGAGCCTGCCCTGGGCAACGGTTGCCCTGCTGGTGGGTGCGTTCATTTTGTTTTGGCTGGAATGGGCGGTTGGTCAGAACGCCGTGCTGCACGCCGAATCCTGGGCATTGAGCCTGGCTCCGGTTGCCCACGCCTGGGTAACCTTGTTTTCATGGCTGGTCGCCCTGCCGTTGTGGGTGACAAAGAGAGTTACCGGCGCTGCCGAGCCAGGCGGGACTGTCACGGAGCAGGAGCTAAAGACCCTGGTGGACGCCGCCATTCAGGAGGAAGGCACCCTGGGGCACGACGAGACCCGGATGGTGCATTCGATCTTCCATCTGGGGGAAACCCTGGCGCGCGAGATCATGGTACCGCGCATCGATATGCTCGCCCTGGAGGCTGATGTTCCTATAGAACAGGCCGTCCAGGCATTGTTGGAGTCCGGTCACTCACGCGTCCCGGTCTATGACGATACGGTGGATAACACGCTCGGCTTGCTGTACTCCAAGGATCTGCTGCGCATCTGGCAGGAGGGCGATAAAATTGCTTCGCTGCGCGCCCTGCTGCGCCCAGCCTATTTTATCCCAGAGGCAAAGAAAGTCGACGAGCTGCTGGCTGAGATGCAAAGCCGGCGCATCCACATGGCGATCGTAGTGGATGAATACGGCGGAGTCGCTGGCCTGGTTACGCTGGAGGACATTGTCGAGGAGATCGTTGGCGAGATCCAAGATGAGTTCGACCAGGCCGAGGAGCTACCTTACCAGGAACTGGGTGATGGGGAATACATGTTCCTCGGCCGGGTAGACGTAGATAGTTTTAATGATGTGATGGGCAGTGATCTGCCTAAAGATGAGGCCGATACCCTGGGCGGTTATATTTACAGCCGCCTGGGACGGGTGCCGCATGTCGGCGACCAGGTTAAAACGGACGATTTGCTTCTGACCGTAGAACAGGTCAGTGCCCGGCGCATCCGCAAAATCCGGGCTGGCTGGCAAGCGGCAGCAGCCAATTCAGGAGAGGATATTGAACATGTGGACGGATGAGTCACGGCGCAAGCTGATCCAGGCAGCACAAGACGCTCGTCAGTGGGCTTATGCCCCCTATTCGAACTACCGGGTCGGAGCGGCTCTGCTCTCCAGCTCGGGGAAGGTTTACGACGGTGTGAACGTGGAAAACGCTGCATACCCAAACGGGATTTGTGCCGAGCGGGTAGCAGTCTTCAAAGCGGTCTCGGAAGGCGAGCGCGAGTTTACCGCCATCGCCGTAGTGACCGACAA
>JAGDMX010000206.1 GCA_017860725.1 Chloroflexota bacterium
AACGACCCCATTGTCAAAGCCTGGCTTACTCATTTCAGGCTGCAAAACATGCTCGTGGAGGCCATCCCGACGGAAGCGCTGCTCGACACTGCCGCAAAAGGGCGTAATGTGGGTAGCATCCTGGTGCACATTCATAATAACCGCCTGAGCTGGCTGGAACCGGCTGCACCCGACCAGGTCGAGGGGATTGGCGAGGCGATTAAGCCTTTAACGCCTCGCTCATAGCGCGAATGTGTTCGGGCGTCGAGCCGCAGCAGGCACCCACCAGACGAGCACCCAGTTCGCGCATGCGCTGGGCGTAGAGCGCCATCCGCTCCGGCGAACCGTCGTAAACCACCTGTCCCCCTACCAGTTGCGGCAGGCCGGCATTGGCTTTGGCAATCAGAAGCGCCCCCGGATTAGCCTGGTGCATCGCATCGATGATGGTTTCCATCTCGTCCGGTCCGGTGCCGCAATTGGCGCCGATCAAGAGCAAATCCAGCGTGCCCAAAGCCTCGGCGGCTTTGGCCGGAGTCGTACCCATCATTGTGCGGCCACGGGTATCAAACGAGAGAGTCGCTGCCAGCGGTAGGCTGGAGCTGGCACGCGCGCCCTCGACCGCCGCCTTGACTTCGTTCAGGTCGCTCATTGTCTCCACCCATAGCAGGTCAACCCCGCCTTCCGCCAGCGCGGCGGCCTGCTCGGCGAAAGCTGCCACGGCTTCCTCGTAGGTCAAAGGACCCAACGGCTTGAGCAGCTCACCGGTCGGCCCCATCGATCCGGCTGCCAAGACGGTGTGCGGCGCAGCCTCGGCCTCTGCCCGGGCATTGGCAGCCGCGGCCCGATTCAGCTCGGCGGCGCGCCCTTGCAAGTCGTGGCGCTTGAGGCGGATGCGGTTGCCGCCGAAGGAGTTGGTCAGCACCAGCCGCGAGCCGGCCTGGATATAAGCCCGGTGAACCGCCCGCACACGCTCGGGATAGAGCACATTCCACTCCTCCGGCGAGTCGCCGCTTTCTAAGCCGGCCGCCATCAGCATGGTACCCATCGCTCCGTCCAGAAGCAGAGTGTTTTCACTTGCCAGCAGCGCTTCAATTTTATTCACAGCGGGTACCTCCCAGAGAAATCGGATAGATTGATTTTAATCGATGTTGCCACAATTTAGACCGGATTATGGATTGTGTGCCGGGCAGGGGGTCGTTATAATCACGCCATCAATTCGACCAACAATTAGGTTCACTGAGCTCGAAACGCAAGGCAGATTGCTTCGCAAAGAGCGCTCGCATTGAATGAATAAGGACTCCCATGGCAGAACACCTGACGACGATCCTATCCTCACAATCCAAAACCGTCAAAATCAACCGTCTCAACCCGACCGTCATCATTGGTGAGCGCATCAACCCCACCGGGCGCAAAGTGATGCTGGAGGCGCTCCAGCAGGGCAACTTCGACCTGGTACGCAAGGATGCCTTATCCCAGGTAGCTGCGGGGGCTTCGGTGCTGGATGTAAACGCCGGCGTGCCTGGTGCGGACGAACCGGCGCTGCTGAAACAGGTGATGCAGGCGGTGATGGAGGTCACGGACGCGCCGCTGTGCATCGACACCAACAACCCTTCGGCCTTGGCAGCCGCCCTACCGCTCTACCAAGGCAAAGCACTGGTCAACTCTGTGAATGGAGAAGAGCACTCGCTGAATGCAGTACTACCGCTGGTCAAAGAGCACGGGGCGGTGGTCATTGGGCTGTGTATGGATGACTCGGGCATCCCCAAGACGGCGCAGGAGCGCCTGGCAGTAGCTGCCCGCATCATCGAACGCGCCGGGCGGTTGGGGATCCCCGTTGAAGATGTCGTCATCGATCCGCTGACCCTGACGATGGGCTCGGACAGCCTAGCCGGGCGGGTAACCCTGGACACGGTAGCGCTGGTGGTGCAGGAGTTCGGGGTGAATGTCTCAATGGGGGCCAGCAATGTGTCCTTTGGGCTACCCGATCGCAAGTATGTCAACGCCACATTCATTGCGATGGCGATTCAAGCCGGAGTAACCTGTCCAATCACCAACCCGCTGGTGATGGAGGTGATTACCGCCATCCTGGCAGCCGACCTGGCGCTGGGGCGCGACAACTACGCTATGCGCTGGATCAAAGCCTACCGCAAACGGGCTGCGGAAGTGTCAGACCAGAGCCACTAATCTGCAGCCGCCAACCGCGAAGCCCGGCGGTGAGCCAGGAAGCTTTCCAGCCAGTACAGAAACAACGCTGCCCAGATGATGCTGAAGCCAATCAGGCGCGCCTGGGTAAACGGCTCGTTATAGATCAGCACGCCAATGAGGAACTGACAGGTGGGGGCAATATACTGCAACAGGCCGAGCAGCGACAGGTTGATGCTGCGGGCGGCAGCACCAAACAGCAACAGCGGTACAGCGGTCACTACACCGGTGAAGACCAGCAGCAGGTTGGTCAGGGTGTTGTACTCGATAAATATGCCGGAGCCCTGGAGAGCGACATAAACCAGGTATAGTAGTGAAGGCACGAATAGGATGCCGGTTTCCAGGGTCAGGCTGTGCAGCGAGCCTAGCGGCGCGGTCTTTTTCAGCAGCCCGTATAGAGCAAAGGTGAAGGCTAACACCAGGGCGATCCAGGGAAGGCTGCCGTAGCTGAAAGTCAGGTAGAGCACGCCTGCCGTCGCCATGCCAATCGGTACCCACTGCAGCGGGCGGATTTTTTCGCGCAGGAAAAGCACGCCGAGCAGTACATTGACCAGCGGATTAATAAAATATCCCAGGCTGGTCTCAACGATAAAACCAGCGTTTACTCCCCAGATATAGGTCAGCCAGTTGACCGCCAGTAGACAGGCTGCCAGGCCGTAGACCAGCACGATCTTGGGCTGGCGAATGGCCAGGCGCAACGGCGACCAATTCTTACGGGCGGAGATCAGGATGGCCAGAAATACCAGCGACCAGACCACGCGGTGATTGAGAATCTGCAGTGCCGGCACTTGCTGGAGTGCCTTCCAATAGATTGGTAAAAACCCCCAGATAACATAGGCACCAATTGCATTCAGCACACCACGGTTCAATGGATTGCCTCATTAACTAGTTTGCGAGCAAAGTGGGGGAATCATAACAGAAAACAAGAACCTTTCCAAAATACCCTTGACAAACAAATATAAACAGTGTAAATTTATATCGTAAATAAACACCGTTTATATAAGGGAGTAAAAATATGTCTCGCCCTAAAGGAAAGCACAACGGCCAGGATACAGCCCGGAAAATTAAAACGGTCGCCCGCCAGCAGATGGAAAAATACGGCACAGCGGGCTTAACCTTACGCGGGATTGCCAAAGAGATGGGCATTACCGCCCCGGCGATCTATAACTACTACCCCCGCCTGGAGGATTTGATCACTGCCCTGATCGTGGACGCTTTCAACGCCCTGGCTGAGGCGATGCACGCCGCGGCAGTGGAAACCAGCCACTCTAGTTACGCTGCCCGTATCCAGGCGATTGTAGGTGCTTACCGGCAGTGGGCGGTGGAGAATCCGGTCGACTTCCAGTTGATCTATGGCAACCCGATCCCAGGTTACAGCGCGCCAGCAGAGCTGACCACTCCGCTGGCGCGCAAGCCCTTCATCGAGCTGATGCAGGTATATGTTGAAGCGATGAATACCGGCGCGCTGCATATACCCACCGAGTATCAGGATCTCCCTGACAGTGTAGCGCAGTACATCGATGGCTGGGGGCAGCGCGTTGGCACGCCCATCCCTGCGCCGCTCTTTGGGCAGATCATCAGCGGCTGGGGGCGCATTCATGGCCTGGTGATGCTGGAGCTGACCCACCACATCCAGCCTGTGATTGGCGACCCGGCAGCGTTTTACAGCTATGAAGTCAATGCCTACCTGCAGCGCCTGGAATTGCTCTCGCCTAAGTAGGAATTTGAAAAGTACTGGATAACCGGTTCTAACCGATAGAGCTACCCAATAAACATTGAAGGAGATTCGAATGACTGACTTACATGTCATTTTTGGCAGTGGGCCATTAGGCCGTTCCGTGATGAACCACGCTCTTGAGAAAGGCTACCAGGTGCGGATGGTCAACCGCAGCGGGAATATGAAAGACGCCCCCCAGGGAGTTGAGCTGGTCAGTGGAAACTGTCTGGATATCGAGAGCGTGTGCCACCTGGCTGAAGGCGCGGCGGTGGCTTACCAGTGCGCCCAGCCCGAATATCACGAATGGCCCGAAAAATTCCCGCCCCTGCAAGCCTCCATCCTGGAAGGTGTGGCTGCCAGCGGCGCCAAGCTGGTGATCGGCGAGAACCTGTACATGTACGGTGATACCGATGGCAAGCCGCTCATGGAGGATCTACCGTACAGTGCGCAGACACGCAAAGGTAAAATCCGTGCCGAGATGACCCGGGCTGCCCTGGAGGCGCACCGCAGCGGCAAGGTACGTGTTGCAATCGGGCGTGGTTCGGATTTCTTTGGCCCGTATGTGCTGGATTCGGCCCTGGGCAATCGAGCGATTTACCCGGCGCTGGCCGGAAAAAGCGCTTCGTTGGGCGGCAAGCTGGATCACGCCCACACTTACACCTACATTGAGGATTTTGGACGCGCCCTGGTTATCTTAGGGGAGCGAGAGGAAGCTTTGGGTCAGGCCTGGCACGTGCCAAACGACCAGCCCACCATCACCCAGCGCCAACTGATGACGATGTTTTTTGAGGAAATCGGCCTGCCGCCCAAGATGAGCGGTGTAAGCAAGACAATGATGCAAATAGCCGGCCTGTTTATCCCGGGAGCGCGTGAGACCGTGGAAATGATGTACGAGTTCGAAAGGCCGTTCGTGGTCGATTCCAGCAAGTTCGAGCGCACCTTTGGCATGCGACCAAATCCACTGCGCAACGCGGTGAAGAAGACGGTCGAGTGGTATCGGGCTAATCCTCAATCCAACCACAAATAGGAATACCTTAACTGGTCAAAGCCATTATCACAACGAGGAAAAATTTCTAAAAGCTGCCAGCCTTACCGGACCGGCAGCTTTTAGATCAAGAAAATCCTAACTCTGGCCAGGACAGTTTAGTCATTCTCGGGTAGCATTTTCATCCTGCTTTGCTAAAAGTGTTACAGCCAGCCAATCCATTAACAGGAAGAGCGCCACCCAGCCTGCCAGCCGGAATTGAATACCAATCTGGATAGCGTGGCGCTCTATCTCCAAAGGATTGCCGTTCCAGATAATGAAAACCATCGGGGGTATGCTGACCATTAATACTGTCAAAGCTAGCCAGGCCGGATGATCGCGGTCTTTACCAAACCAGTAGGCAACAATCCCAAATCCAATGATGAATAACAGCACCCCTAGACTGAGCGGGCTGCGAAAATATACTTTTTGATCGTTTAATTCAATCACTTCCGGCACAGTCTGCTCTGGAAAGATCGGGTAACGGTATTCAATGTTGCTACCATTGATCAACGTCTCAAATTGTCGGATTGGCGTTAGGAGCGATTTATCCGGATGCTCGATCAAATACCGGATATACGTCGACTGGCCCGATTGATTTACCCAATCCCTG
>JAGDMX010000207.1 GCA_017860725.1 Chloroflexota bacterium
GCACGCAAGCAAATCTCGGCGCTGCGCCAGGCTCAGTCCGAAAACGCTTTTATCCGACATTTAGAGGTTGTCCCAAATATCAAGGGTGTTAGTGTGCTGACCGTTAAGCTGGATGACGTGGATGTAGACACTTTGCGCTCCATGACCGATCGCTTCCGCCAACGCATACCGAGTGGCGTGGCTGTCTTGGCTTCTGTATCCGCTGATGGCAAGCCTATCTTAGTTGCCAGCGTTTCGGATGACCTGGTCAGGCGTGGTCTGCATGCCGGCGAGCTGGTGAAATTTGTAGCCGCGCCGCTGGGTGGCAGTGGCGGAGGACGCCCGACGCTGGCGCAGGCTGGCGGTAAGGAAGCGTCTGGTTTGGATCAAGCCCTGGCGAGCGTAGCGAGTTGGGTGGAAGAGAAGCTTCAGTGACCCTGCCAAAAATACACTTCGATAATCGAAGTGTACCATTTGCATTACTGCTTCTTCTCTCCCTGAGTTTTGGCTTACTGGTATCCAGGCTGGGTTTTTACTGGGATGATTGGTCTAGTATCTGGTTTTATCATCAGCTCGGTCCTGCTGGCGTTGCAGAAGCCTATTCAGTAGATCGCCCTGCTTTGGGCTGGCTTTTTTTCTTAACTACCTCACTGCTGGGAGAGTCCACCCTGGCCTGGCAGATCTTTGGGGTTCTAACACGCTGGCTTTGTTGCCTGGCTTTCTGGTGGTTCTTGCGCGCCCTGTGGCCGCAAAAAACGACCCAATTAATCTGGATCACGCTGCTCTTTGCTATTTATCCAGGTTTTAAGCAGCAGTATATTTCCGTTACTTACAGTCATGACTGGTTGATCATGGCCGGTTTTTTTGTCTCCCTAGGTTTATCGATCTGGGCAATCCGCAAGCCGCGTTGGTTTTGGCCTATGATGGTCGGTTCCTGGCTATTGGCGGCCTACGCTCTCTTTGCCGATGAGTATTATTTTGGACTGGAACTGCTGCGCCCGCTTTTTCTATGGATGGTGGTTGGTGAGATAGAGAGCAACCCGCGCCGGCGGATAACACGTTCTCTTCTATATTGGCTCCCTTACTTGATCATCGTTATTCTGTTCTTGATCTGGCGGATATTTATCCATATCTCGCCACGCGGGCAGTTGATGATCTTTGACCTCCTTCAAACCAACCCGACCGCTGGTATTCTGACCCTGGTGCGTACGGTTTTAGCCGATGTTGTGGAGTCCAGTATCCTGGCCTGGAGGCAGGTGTTTATTCAGCCCAATTACGATTTCCTGGGTGTTGTGTATTCCCGGCTCTATTGGGTGGTGATCCTGGTATGTTTTGTCCTGAGCTGGTTCTTTTTAGCCAGGCTGGAACGGCGCAGTGAAATTGAGAGGCGAGAAGCGAATCGTTGGGTATGGCCCCGGCAGGCGATTTTGGTCGGTGGGCTGGCTTTGCTTGTGGGGGGCATCCCATTTTGGATGACCGACCTACCCATTACTTTGCAGTTCTCTTGGGACCGTTTCACCCTCCCCATGATGTTCGGTACCAGCATCCTGCTGGTCGGTTTAGTCGAGCTGATCCCAGGTCTCTATCAGTTAAAGGTGATTGCCATTTCTGTGTTGATAGCATTGGCGGCCGGGCTGCACCTGCAAAATGCTTACTCTTATCGGTATGAGTGGGTTGCACAAAAGTCGTTTTTTTGGCAGCTAAGCTGGCGTATTCCCGGGCTGAAACCTAACACGACCCTGCTGACGGCTGAGTGGCCGTTCGTCTATTACAGCGACTTTACTTTAACGGCTCCTCTGAATTGGATGTATGACCCGGATAACCGCTCCCATGAGATGTCCTATCTGCTTTATACGCTTGAATCACGCCTGGGAACCTGGTTGAAAGACCTGGAAAAAGGGATACCTATCGAGCAGTCTTACCGGACCCTCAATTTTTCGGGCACCACTTCGCAGGCGCTGGGCATCTATTACACGCCTCCGGCCTGTCTGCGTGTGATTGATCCCCGGACTGACAAGAATATTGCCAAGCAACCCGCATATTTCCAGGAGCTTCTACCGCTGTCGGATCCAAACTTAATTGCCATCAATCCGGACCAGCCGGCTGTTCCTCCGCCGGAAGTCTTCGGGCCAGAGCCCGAACCGGACTGGTGTTACTATTATGAGAAAGCCGACCTGGCCCGGCAGCGTGGAGACTGGCAGGAGGCTGCAAGTCTAGGGGACCAGGCGATGAACCATACCGCTCGGCTGGTACCCCGGAATGCGCCCGAATATGTACCATACATCGAAGCTTATGCGATGACCGGGCAGTGGGAGAAAGCCAGGGAGATGACGATCAAGTCGCTCAAGCTGGCACCAGCAATGGAAATTACATTGTGTGAAACCTGGTCAAAACTTGAGGTCCAAGCACCTGGGGCAAGCCAACAGGCCGAAGCCATTATTGCACTGCAGGATAAGATTGGCTGTAAGGTTGAGTAGAGACAAATGATAGCAGGCATATCGGTGGTCATCCCAGTCTATAATGGCGCAGAGACAATATCAGAATTGGTCTCGCGCCTGGATAGGGTATTGCCTACTCTGTGCGAGCAGTATGAAGTAATCATGGTGAACGATGGCAGCCGGGATGAAAGCTGGACAGAGATAATACGGTTATCGGGGCAGTATCCATACTTGCGCGGCATCAACTTGATGCGTAATTATGGACAGCACAACGCCACCCTGTGCGGGATTCGGGAAGCTTGCTATGAGGTGACGGTTACCATGGATGACGATCTCCAGCATCTACCGGAGGAGATCCATAAGCTGCTGGAAAAGCTGGCGCAAGGCTACGATGTTGTATATGGCATCCCCTCAAAGATGCCGCATTCCTGGTGGCGCAACCTGTTTTCTTTCCTGATTAAACGCGCCATGTCCCTGGCGACCGGCGTAAAAAATGTACGCGATTTTGCTGCTTTCCGCGCTTTTCGTACATCTTTAAGGCAGGCATTCCAGGGTTATCAGAACCCAAATGTGCTGGTCGATGCACTCCTATCCTGGGGCACAACGCGCTTTACTACCGTTCAGGTTGAGGAGCTGCCGCGCGCCTCTGGACGGTCGAACTACAGCTTCTCCAGGCTGTTCGAGTATACGATGGTAGTCCTGACCGGTTTTAGCACCCTGCCTTTGCGCATTACCAGTATGCTTGGCTTTTTCTTCACCATCTTGGGCATTCTGATCTTTCTTTATGTAGTGGGTGTCTATTTCATTGCCGGTAGTGTGCCGGGGTTCCCCTTCCTGGCTTCTGTAATTTCGATTTTCAGTGGAGTACAGATGTTTGCTTTGGGTATCTTTGGCGAGTACCTGGCGCGCATCTTCGACCGCAGCATGGATCGCCCACCTTACGTGGTGGGACAAACGATCGAAACGCCGGCCGATTCTGCAGACAGAGACCCATGAAGTGCGTTATTCTACAGCCGTCATACATCCCCTGGCGAGGATACTTCCATCAAATTTACCTGGCTGATGTTTTTGTGTTTTATGACGATGTGCAATACGACAAGCATGGTTGGCGCAACCGCAACCGGATTAAAACTCACCAGGGTACACGTTGGCTAACCATCCCGGTCTATTCCGCTGGCGTACTGGACGAGGCGATTCCGATCAACCAGGTGCGCATTGATTGGCGGCAGCCCTGGAGTCGCAAGCACTGGCAGACCATCCGGCAGTCTTATGCTAAAGCGCCGTATTTTGGGGCTTATGCCGGCTGGTTGGAAGAGTGTTATCAGAAACACCCCGATCTGCTAGTGGACTTTACTATTGACCTGACGATCGATATCGCTCGCCAATTGGGAATTAAACACACGCAGTTCGCCCGCGCATCCAGTTACAATCCGCTAGGGACGAAAACCGACCGCCTGATAAATCTTCTCTGCCAGATTGGTGCCACGCACTATATCTCTGGACCATCGGCCAGAGCATACATTGAAGCCGATAAGTTTACTGCAGCGGGTATACAATTATCCTACATGGAATATGAGTACATTGAGTATCCACAACTTTACCCACCCTATGATCCTCAGATTTCTATCCTGGATCTGCTGTTTATGACCGGGCCAAGTGCCCTGGATAACATCACCTCTTCCAGGCAATCCTGGCAAGCCGACATGTAGAGACAGGTATTCTCCATGACAGAGATCGTCGTCCACTTCAACAAACCAGCACTGGCAGGTCGTGAGTTTGAATACATTCAGCAGGCGATTAATGACGCCCAAATCTCCGGCGACGGCCGGTTTACGAAGAAATGCCATGCTCTGCTGGAGGTTGAGCTTGGCGTCCCGAAAGTGCTGTTGACTACCTCCTGCACGCATGCCCTGGAGATGGCCGCACTTCTACTGGAGATTCAACCGGGGGATGAGGTGATCCTGCCATCGTTTACCTTTGTTTCAACGGTGAATGCTTTTGTATTGCGGGGCGCTAAGCCGGTGTTTATCGATATCCGCCCGGATACGTTGAACCTGGACGAGCGCCTGCTCGAGCAGCGGATCACTGCGCGTACCAGGGCTATCCTACCGGTACATTATGCGGGTGTGGGCTGTGAGATGGAAACGATCCTGGAAATTGCCCGACAACATCGCATACCTGTGGTCGAAGACAACGCTCACGGTTTGTTTGGTAAATACAGAGGCCAGTACCTGGGCACGTATGGCTGCCTGGCAACCCAAAGCTTTCACGAGACCAAGAACCTGACCTGCGGTGAGGGCGGGGCGCTGTTGATCAACGATCCGCGCTACATCGAGCGTGCCGAAATCTTACGCGAGAAGGGCACCAACCGCAGCCGCTTTTTCCGCGGCCAGGTGGATAAATATACCTGGGTCGATGTTGGGTCTAGCTACCTGCCATCGGATATCCTGGCGGCGTTTCTGTATGCTCAGTTGGAGCAGCGCCATATCATCCAGGCGAGACGGCAACAAATCTGGCGATCTTATGAATCGGGGTTAAGTGACTGGGCATTTAAGCATGAAGTCCACCTGCCCTACGTGCCCGCCGATTGCCAGCAGCCGTATCACATGTTTTACCTGATCATGCCTTCATTAGATCAGCGTCAAGCGCTGATCGAGCACCTGCATTCCCGAGGCATCCAGGCGGTATTTCACTACCTGCCGCTTCATACCTCCGAGATGGGGCGTAAGTATGGCTATGGTCCAGGTGACTACCCGGTCACCGAGCAAACCAGTGAGCGGCTGGTACGCCTGCCGTTTTATAATACGCTAGATCGGTCGGACCAGGAGATGGTGATCGAAACCATCCGGCATTTTCGACCTTCGTGGTAATCATGAGAGTTCTAGCCATCGATCCTGGCGAAAAACGCCTGGGTATTGCCATCAGCGATCTAAGTGGTACGATTGCCAATCCGCTGACCGTGCTGCAGCATGTCTCCCGCCCGGTGGATGCCGCCACGATTGCGCAACTGGCGCAGGAACACCAGGTCGGGCGGATTATCATTGGACAGGCGCTGGATGAAGAGGGACTGCCAACGCCGGA
>JAGDMX010000033.1 GCA_017860725.1 Chloroflexota bacterium
GTCTGGTAGGCGCGGGTATAGTCGTGAATTCCAGGGGCATGGTGACCATTGCCATAACCCAAGAACGCGACGCACCACGGCTCATTGAAGGTTGCCCACATCTTCACCCGATCTCCCAGCCGCTCGAAGGCCACCCGGGCATACTCGGTGAACCATTGAACGCTATCGCGGTTGGGCCAGCCACCTTTATCCATCAATGCCTGGGGAAAGTCCCAATGATACAGCGTGGCGTTGGGGACGATCCCAGCTTCCAGCAGTCGATCTACCAGCCGGTCATAATAGTCAAAGCCCTTTGGGTTTACACGCCCGCTGCCATCGGGTAGCACCCGGGTCCAGGCGATGGAGAAGCGATAGGTTTTCAAACCCAGGGCTTTCATCAGGCCAATGTCATCATCCAGGTGGTGATAGGAATCGCAGGCCACATCGCCGTTAGCGCCATTTTCGACGTTGTAGGCGGTATGGCTGAAGCGATCCCAGATGCTCTCGCCTTTGCCGTCCTCGTTCCAGGCGCCCTCGATCTGGTAAGCAGCAGTTGCGGCGCCCCATAAAAAGCCGTCAGGAAATTTTAATTCGGTCATAGAATTTCTCTCCTAATTGTTTTGATTCATTGATACTCTCTACCTGCGGGCATACAAGTTGGGAATTAATATTACCCAACCTGCGCACGGATATTTTCCAAGCAGCCCACCAGAGATGCTATGCTTGCAGAGTGAAAACAGGCAGCCTCTTCAGGCTGCCTGTTCTTATGTAATTAGCCCTTGACCGAGCCTGCCATCATGCCGCGCACGAAATAGCGCTGCAGGGCCAGGAACACGATTAACGGCAAAATCATTGTGATAAACGCGCCTGCGGTTAGCAAATGCCAGTCTTGGCCACGTTCGCCAACCAGGTTGGCCAGGGCGCTGGTAACGACCCGGTTTTTATCGCCCAGGAAGATCAGGGCGACCAGGAAGTCGTTCCACACCCATAAGAATTGGAATATCGCAAACGAGGCCAGCGCTGGGATTGAGAGTGGCAGGATCAGGCTGGTGAAGATCGTGAAATTGGATGCGCCATCGAGGAATGCTGATTCCAGGATTTCGCGCGGCAATAACGCAATGTAATTGAACAGTAAATAAACCGCCAATGGTAAACCAAAACCGGTGTGGGCCAGCCAGATCGCCAGAAAGGTACCATTCAGATTCAAGCGGGTATAGTCTTGCAGGATTGGAACCAAAGCAATTTGCAGTGGCACCACCAGCATGGCGACAACAAGGATAAACAACAATTTACGCCCTGGGAAGTTTAACCAGGCAAAACCATAAGCGGCAAAAGCCGCAATCAGGATGGGAATGATCGTCGCCGGGATGGTCACCGCCAGCGAATTCAGGAACGCGCTCCCAAGGGCGGGACCACGCGTCACCACCTCCCGGCCGCTGGCATCTGTAAAAGTGACTGATTTTCCTGATAGTACACTGATATAGTTTTTCAGACTTAAGGCAGCGCTGAAGCCAACCCATTTTTGCTCGGCAACATCGATCGTGCGGGTGCGCTTATTGCCATACCATGTCAGTTTTTCTCCAGTAGGCGCAGTCACGCCATTACGGAACTCATCGAACGAGGCGGTGACGCCCTCAACTGTCATCGGTCCATTTACATCAACCGAGGGATCCAGGATAATCTGGCGCGTATTCTGGTACTCGCGGTGGGGAAAAACCTTCCACCAGCCAGAGGTGAAGATGTCCTGGCTGTTACGAAAAGAAGTAATCAGTAATCCAATCACCGGAAGCAGCCAGATAAAGCAAATAATGCTCAAAGTCAGGTTGAGCAATATACTGGAAGTACGCTTTTGCTTTTGGAAACCCTGTGCTTTGGCAGCCATCAGAACGCCCTCCTCTCATTGAACTGGCGCAAGTTATAAATCATAACCGGAAGGGTTGCGATTAACAGAACGATCGCAATGGCCGAGGCCCGGCCAGCATTGCCATACGTAAAGCGTTGCAAGTAAAACTCATTGGCGATCACGTTGGTGCCAAAATTACCACCTGTCATGACATAGACAACATCAAACAGCTTCAGGCTGAAGATGACAATGGTCGTAGTGACTGTGATCAGCGTCCCTGAAATGCTGGGAATGATAATACTGAAGAAGATCTTGAACTCGCTGGCGCCGTCGACACGCGCGGCTTCGAGTAGCTCGGCCGGGATGCCTTTGACGGCGGAAGATATAATCACCATAGCAAAGCCAGTTTGCAGCCACACCATAATGATGATCAACAAGAAGTTATTCCAAGGAGCTTGAGTCAACCAGGGCTGGGCTGTACCGCCCATTGCAACCACGATCCCATTGAGTAAGCCAATCTCCTGAATGCCAACACCCAGACCTTGGTAGGCATAAATAAACTTCCAGATCACGCCGGCACCGACGAACGAAATCGCCATGGGTAAGAATATCAATACCTTGTAAACCGTTTCATACCGGCTGCGATCCGCCAGCACGGCGATAACCAGGCCCAGGCTAACACTAAAAAAGGTACCAAAGACCAACCACAACAGGTTATTGCGGAAGGCATCCAACATCACCCGGTCGGTAAAGGCAAAAATGTAGTTGGCAAAACCAACCCATGCATTGCTGATATCATTCTGAAAACTTAGAATAAGCGTGCGGATGACCGGGATGAACAGGAACCAGGCGATGATAGCGATCGCCGGTCCGACAAAGACGAATGGCTGTATGCGCCGGGTCCATTCCTTGGGCATTTTCTCCACCAACCAGTTGGTGACCCAGAACAAAGCCGCCACACCGCCGACTCCCCAGACGATTGCCACCAGGACCAGCACAAGCTGTGGTGCGTTGCTATCACGTAAAAACATAAAGCCCTGCCACAAGATGACAAACAGGCCAATCGGGACAACCAGGGAGATCAGGATGCGACCAAGATTGGTTAACAGCCAGGTACCCACTCCGCCGTTGCCTTTTGACTTATCACCCATAGAATTTTCCATTCTGACCTTCCTTATATCTTCATAGCAAAATACATCTCAGTTTGAGCGCCTTTCTTCTTGTCTGACAATTGAACCCATCATCCACGCTATGGGGGCAATTCCTTTACATGATCAGCTTATAACGCTCGACGTTTGATCTCCAAGGCAGAATATATCAAGATTTGATCAAAAAATGGAGAGGAGCAAGACGGACCGGCCAAAAATACTGCTGGTTGTCTTGTTCCTCTCCGGTTACTTACTCAATTTTCCAATCCTTGTGCACAAATGTGCGTCAGAATCGAATGGAATTACTTTGGCCAGGAAGCATCGATCTCCTGGAGGGCAGTCGCCTGGTCGATCTGACCGCTTACAAATGCAGTCATGGATTTCCAGAAGGAGCCAGCTCCGACCGCACCGGGCATCAAGTCTGAACCATCGAAGCGGACGGTGCTCGCATCGCGGATTAAAGCGGCGATCTTCTTCTCCATCGGATCACCATACCAACTCAGGCATTGGTCATTGTGGGGTGAGATTGCACCACCAGCTTCCATCCATGTCTTTATTGACTCAGCACGAGTGAAATACTCCAAGACGGCGCGTACTTCCGGCCGGTCATTGAACATGGCGTAAATATCACCCGCAATAAGGAAGGGGCTGCCGTATTGGCTATCAATTCCCGGCAGGTAGAAGAAGTCGTAATCGACTTCTGGAGTCAATCCTTCTGGGAAGAAGGAAGTGATGAAGTTGCCCTGCTTGTGGAGCCAGCACTTTGGCGGATCTTCGAACATTGGTTTGGGAGCATCGCCAAAGTTTGTGGTGGCAATCGCAGCACGCCCACCCTTCACATAGGCATCATCGAACCAGATTTTGGTAATGTTGTCGATCGCGTTATTCACTTCGGGAGAGTCAAACTTCAGCTCGCCCTTGGTCCACTTGTCATAATTCTCAGGCGATGTGGTCCGTAGCATAACCTCTTCGATCCAGTCGGTCATCGCCCAACCTGTTGCTGCGCCAGACTCGATGCCGATGCACCAGGGTGTATCGCCATCGTCGGCGATCTGCTGAGTCAGGGCCATCAATTCATCCCAGGTAGTTGGAATTGTATAACCTGCAGCATCAAAGGCTTTCTTGTTATACCAGACCAGGCTTTTACCGTTGGTGCGATTCCAGATGCCGGCCGTGATCGGGCCGCTGGGCGCTTCCATCTTAGCCATGTCCAGCCAGCCCTGTTTGTATTGCGCTGCCAGGTAATCGGCGGGCAGGAAGGTTGAGACATCAACCACTTTACCTTTGCGGACCTGGGTATCCAACAGACCCGGCTGCGGGAAATCGGCGATGTCGGGAGGGTTACCGCCGTCAACCTTAACGCCGATGTTATCCTCAAAGCCTTTACCGCCGATGTAATCGATGTTTATTCCGGTCTTGGTTTCGAAATCCTTGACCGCATCCTCGAATTTAACCTGGTCATTACTGCTGAATGGGCCATCCATAGTAACTGTGGTGCCCGTATATTCGCCAGCATATGCTTTTTCCAAATCACCGCCCGGGATTATGGGAGCGCCGGTACCGCATTCTTCGCCTGCCGGGGCGGTGACTGGAGCAGTGGTAGGCGCTGCCGCAACTGGCGCCTCGGTGGGGGCAGCTTCCTCGCCGCCGCCACAAGCAGCCAGGATCATGGATAGGATCAGGACCAGACCCAGAAATCCCAAAAATCTATTCTTGTTCTTCATTAGTATTCTCTCCTTACAAAATGGTTTATGTGATTTTCAATCCGTCGATCAATCTTCAAGGTTTGTGATTCTCTCCAGAGATATCCTCCTTTCCATAATCAATATCTTTTCTAATGAACTCATTAAACCTTTTCCGGATGGCCAACGATTAGCCCGTATGCCAGGATTGGCTTATAGGCGATGGGTTGTCCAGACTAGCCGGGGGATAAACAGCGCTCCCTCGATTTTCGTCTTCGGGTTTAGGTGGAGCCGTCGTGCCACGCACCACCAGCTCAGTGGGAAGCACCTCACAGATGGGCTCTTTGGGCGGATCTTGGATCACTTCGATGAGCAGCTCGGCTCCCCTCTGACCGGACAGGCACAGCAACTGCCGGATGGTCGTCAGACTCAGGTACTCGGCAATCTCCAAGTCGTCGTAACCGATCACCGAGAGGTCTTCCGGGACCTGCAGCCCCAGATCGCGCGCCGCTTGCAATACACCCATCGCCTGGGTATCACTGGCGGCAAAGATGGCTGTAGGAGAGTCGGGCAGGGTCAGTAATTTGACTGCATTCTCGTAAGCCTCCTGGCGGCCATGCGGTCCCTGCCCATGATACTCGCTACGGAACGGCAAACCGGCGGCCTCTAAAATCTGCCGGTAACCCAGGTAGCGGTCACGGCTGGAAGTGAAATTAAAAGGCTCTTCGAGGTAATCGCTGATGTAACCAATGTGTTGGTGACCCAGCTCAACCAGGTGTTGGGTCGCCGCCCGCCCTCCTGCGACATCGTCCACCACTACCCGGTTTAGTACTGCCAGTGAAGCATGATTGGCATCCACCAGCACTACCGGAATTTCCGGATTTACCAGCAATGGGAGATCTTCATCGCGCGGCGAGAGAGAGATAATGATCACACCATCGGCGCGCTCGTGGCGGATCACATGCTGCAGGCATTCATCGCGCCGCTTGACCGTTTCAACATTGTAGATTGTCAGGTCGTAATCGCTGGATGCCAGGGTATTTTCAATGCCGCGCAGTCTCTCTGTGACCGAAGGTCGGGTAAAAAAAGGGACAATGACAGCAATCGTCATTGTCTTCCCTAAAGAAAGACGCCTGGCAGTCAGGCTGGGGGTGTAGTTGAGATCAGAGATAGCTTGAAGCACCCGTCGTCGGGTGGTATCACTGACCAGTGGACTGTCATTCAACACCCTGGAGACAGTTCCCAGGCCTACCCCAGCTTTTTCAGCCACGTCTCGAATGGTAGGCATACTTGATCTCGGAAAATGGAAACGGTTCCAACTATTATAACCGCCCCGCCTGTTTTGTCAAGAGGGTTTGGAACCGCTTCCAGAACTCTTATTTGTGACAGCTTATAAAGTCTTTACCAGGTAAAGCTCTCCCATCTCAAATCCCCGCTTCAGGTAATAGCGGCGCGTGCCAACCGCAGAAATCACCGCCAGGCGAGTATAGCCATGCGCTCGGGCAATTTCCTCCGCCTGAAGGAGCAGGCTGGTTCCCAGACCGGCGTGCTGCGCGGCGCCATTTTCTTCCATCCCGACGGGAAGCGACTGTCCGTAGACATGTACTTCCCGGATTACTGCCGCCGCTTGCAGATCCTTCAGCTCGGTTGGCGGCGCATCCGGCTGGGGTAAGGACAGGCGCAAAAATCCTGCTAAGCGGTCATCAGGCGTCACATAAGAAAGAAAATGCTCCTGCGCACCATCTGCAGTATAAACCAGGTCATCACAGCTAAGCGTATTGATATTGATCTGCTTACTGCGCACCTCTCGGCAGCGGATGCACTCACAGTGTAACCCCCGCCGGCGCAGCTCTTCCTGCACATCCTGCCTCAGGCTGGTGCGCTTGTTGCCTTCCACAACGTTCGGTGAGGGGATATCGCGAATGATGCGATTCACCCGGCAGTAGCGCGGGATGGTCGGCTTGATGTCCGCGATCAATTCAATCAGCTCTTCCATCTTGTACGGCTGAAATTCACCCCTTAGCCAGTACTCGTACAACTCAGCGTTTGCCAGGAGCTGGTTCGGGTAGATTTTAATTTCATCCGGGCACAGTCCGTCCCACAAACGAGTGAAATCGGTCCGGTCGGAGTCCAGCGTTGCCCCCAGTAAATTCGGCATCCAGTGCAGCACAATTTTGAATCCAGCTGCTCGCAGCAGAGCCACGCCATTGCGGGTTGACTTCATTGTATGGCCGCGCTGGTTTAAGACCAGGATCTCATCATCGCAGCTCTGGACGCCCACTTGCACCTTGGTTACCCCCAGGCGGCGCAACCAGGCAATTTCCTCGGCATCCAGATGATCCGGGCGGGTTTCGACCACCAGACCGACATTCCGGTGGGCAGCGGTTTCATTGGCACTCTGGGCATCTTCCAGGCTGGACGAATCAAATCCGTTCATGGCGTCAAAACAGCGCTGGATGAACCACTCCTGGTAATCTCGCCGGTAGGCGCTCCAGGTGCCGCCCAGGATGAGCAGCTCGATCTTATCCACCGGGTGTCCAACCGCTTCCAGAGCGGTGAGGCGTGCTTTGGTTTGATGATAGGGATCGAAATTGTGCTCCAACCCCCGCCGGGCTCCCGGCTCGTCCGGCAAGTAGCTTTTAGGCATACGCACATCTGTCGGGCAGAAGATGCATTTTCCCGGGCAGGGATAAGGTTTTGTGAGCACAGTCACGGTTGTCACCCCGGAGAGTGTGCGCACCGGCTTCATGCGGATCTGCCTGAGCAATCCCTCATCCGGTTCCCATTCACCCCGTTCCACCAGATCCTTGTAAGCTGCCACCAGGACATGCTTACCAAGGTAGCCCCCTTCCGGCATAGGGTAGCGCTGAACAGCCTCCGTCACTTTTCTGCCGTTGCGGATTTGCTCGAGCACCAGGCGCGCTAACGCCAGCTTCTCTGGCGTATACTTCCGTAACTCTTGCCAGGTTATAGTACTGGGATCTATCTCATCAGGCATTGTGGAGTCCAACAACATTTACATTGATCAATCCAGGTCAATCCTTCATAACAATAAGGTTTCCACTTATAATCTAGGCTGACTAACCGTATGGAAACAGTTATTGCCCAGCGCTTAACAGAGCTCAACAGTCTATTTTACCAAACCTTTGCCCAGCCCTTTTCGGACACGCGCCAACGCTTGCAACCAGGCGTACGCCGTGTCCTGGAAAGCATGTCTGCACAGGCGGATATCCTGGATATAGGCTGCGGCAACGGTGAGGTGTGGCAGGCGCTGTATCAGCGAGGACATCGCGGTCACTACACCGGATTGGATTTCAGCCCGGGTCTGCTGGAGATTGCTGCGAGCGGCGTACCCGAGGACATAACCCAGGCCAGATTTATCGCCGCTGATCTGGCAGATCCGGATTGGACAACTGGGCTTCTAAATGGCAGATATGCCTATATCACGGCGTTTGCGGTGCTGCATCACCTTCCAGGTGAAGGTCTCCGGCAACGAGTCTTGGAGAATATCCACGAGTTGCTGATTCCTGACGGCATCTTCATCCTTTCGGTCTGGCAGTTCCTCAACAGCCCACGATTGGTGACCAGGATCCAGTCCTGGGACCGCATCGGTCTGCATGCCGGCGATGTTGACCCAGGCGATTACCTGCTTGACTGGCGTCATGGCGGAAGCGGCTTGCGCTACGTGCACCACTTTAGCCCGGAAGAGCTGGATACACTGGCTCAAGCGAGCGGTTTTGTGATCATGGACAGCTTCCTTTCCGACGGCGAAAACAACCGCCTGGGTCTGTACCAGAGATGGCGGCTACACGCATAACCCGACTACCAGGGCATTTCTCGAATAGTATTGATTGCCGTGCCAGCCTGTGCTAGACTGATTAGTGGATGAATGGATGCAGATAATATGACCGTGCTGTCTCAAACCACCCAGTTGGGCATCCGCTGCGCTGCAGATATCCTTCACAACAGCCAATCAACCGTAGTATTAAGCGGCGCAGGCATTTCAAAGCCCTCAGGGATCCCGGATTTCCGCTCCGTCGACGGTGGTCTCTGGCAGCGCTATGACCCATATGAAGTCGCCTCGCTGACTGCTTTCCGCCATCACCCTGAGCGCTTTTTTGAATGGATGCACTCGCTGGCGATGAATTTGTATGGCGCGCAGCCTAATGTTGCCCATATTGCCCTGGCGCGCCTGGAACAAGCCGGCTATATCCATAAAGTAATCACCCAAAACATCGATTCGCTGCACCAGAGGGCAGGATCTCGGGATGTGATTGAAGTCCATGGCTCATTGAGATCTCTGACCTGCGTGCTGTGCTACACTCAATATGACTCCTCGGATTATCTCAAGAGCTTCCTGGAGCATAAGCAAATACCTTACTGCCCGGAATGTGGTGGCGTGCTCAAACCTGATTTGGTGCTATTTGGAGAACAGCTACCGGCCCGTGCCTGGCTGGCAGCTTTACAAGCCAGCAAGACTTGCGATGCAATGATCGTGATTGGCTCATCGCTGGAAGTACTGCCGGTGGCCGGCTTACCGATGCGTGCCGTGGATAAAGGCGCGCACCTGATCCTGGTCAACAACATGCCCACATATATTGATGTCCGCGCCGACGTTGCCATACACGAAGATCTGACCGACATCCTCCCCCTAATTGCCAAAGAAATTCTCGGTGATTAAATCATAAAACACTGGCTGAAGTTCTAACCGCCCTGCTCTTCCAGGGTATGACAGCTCTCATCCGCGGCTTCCAGGAGCGCCCGCCCAAGCTGGCGTGCCTGCTCGCGTGTCAGGTAGATGTTGGTCTCACCTGCGCGCATTATTTTTTCGTCGTCCGGGCAATACTCCAGTATGCTGACGCAGATATTGTCCTCGTACTCGCAGTCGACTTGATCGTAATACACAATCACTCTTAGTGAGTCATCAAGTAAGTAGATTGGCATCGCAAGTACTCCTGTCTCGAATGGTAGCAGCTTGATTTTAGCGCGCCCCTCGCCTTCCAAATTGACGCTCCAGTAAATCAACCGAGAGGTGGATCATCGTGGGGCGTCCATGGGGACAGGTGCGCGGTGACTGGCAAGCTTCCAGGTCGCTGAGTAATGCGCGCTGCTCATCAGGGGAAAGCGCGTGACCAGCCTTGACCGCCGCGCGCTTGCACACCCTGGCAACCAGGCGCGCTTCACGCTCCGCTTGTAAGGGTGTCTCGTCTTCCTCGAAATCTTCAACCAGGACACGCAACGCCGCTGCCGGGTCACTCCCGGCCAGCAGGTTGGGCACCGCTCGCACCAGGAAGGTATGCGGGCCAAAAGTTTCGACCTGAAAACCCAGGCGTGCCAGGAAGGGTAGCTGATCGGTGAGCAGGCGGGCATTGGCGGGTGGTAGATCCACTGTGGCCGGCTGAAGCAAGGATTGGGACGGTAGCACCTCCGGCAATTGTGACATAAAGCGCTCAAATAGCACGCGTTCGTGAGCAGCATGCTGGTCAATGAGATACAGTCCATCCGGCCCCTCCGCCACCAGGTAGGCGTTGGCCACCTGGCCCACCAGGCGCAGGATTGGCACCCGAGTATCCGGGAAGGAGGGCTGCCCTGCCAGGGCATGGGCTGCACCACCCGGCAATTCATCTGTTGGTTGGCGATCCAACTCCGGCTGCATCTCCACCTGCCAACCTTTTCTCGCTGAAACCTGGTCAAGGTTCCAGGCAGGGTCGATCTGCCGGGAAGTCGGAGCCGGCGGATTTTCCGGCGCCCAGCGCAATTGCGCCTGTAAGCCTGGGACAGGTGTATAGGCCAGCAATGCTCGGCGAATGGCCCCTTGCAAGCCGGTGAAGATGCGCTCCGGCTCCCGGAAACGCACCTCCGCCTTGGCGGGATGCACATTGACATCGACTAGCTCGGGAGGCATCTGCAAGAACAAAACTGCAATCGGATATCGTCCTACCATCAGCAGAGTATGATAGCCCTTCAATAAAGCTGCAGCCAGGGCCGCATCCTGAACCGGACGCCCATTCACAAAAAATGTGATATCCCGTCGATGTGAGCGCGTCAACGAAGTTGGGCTGATAAATCCGGTGACGTGCATCCAATCATCCTGCGCCAGCACATCTAGCATCTGACGCGCCTGCTCAACGCCAAACAAAGCCGCCAGGATTTCGCGACGATCACCGTTTCCGCTGGTTTGTAAGGCCGGCTTGTTCTCCTGGAACAGGTGGAATCGCACCTGCGGGTAAGCCAGGGCATAGCGTGTGACCAGGTTGTCAATCAAACGACGCTCGGTCGTCTCGTGCTTGAGGAACTTCAAACGAGCAGGAACATTGTAAAAGAGGTCTTCCACCCGCACCTGCGTCCCAACCGGCGCACCTACCGGCTCGATAGGGCTACTGTGTCCGGCATCAACTTTCAGGCGCGTGCCCACATCAGCGTCAAGCGGGCGGGAAGTAATCGTCAGGCGCGCCACTGAGCCGATCGAAGCCAGAGCCTCGCCGCGAAAGCCCAGCGTGGTGATATGAAATAAATCTTGGGAGGTGCTGAGCTTGCTGGTGGCGTGCCGCTCCACCGCGATGGGCAGCTCAGTCTCTGAGATGCCGCTGCCATTGTCGGTCACCTCAATCAACCGCTGTCCGGCTCCTTCGATCTTGATCGACACAAAGGTCGCCTCGGCATCCAGCGAGTTTTCCAACAGTTCTTTGACCACAGAAGCCGGGCGTTCAACAACTTCGCCAGCAGCAATTTGAGAGGCAATTTCAGGTGATAAAATCCGGATCGGCATAAGCGTATTATACTCAATCCCTATCTTCTATATCCTTGCAATGAATCCCCTTTATAATTGGCGTATGCCCGTTACCGTGTTATTTTTTGACCTGGACGACACACTTTACCCTCCGAATTCCGGCTTGTGGCCGGCAATCCAGGAACGCATGACCTTATATATGAGCGAGCGCCTGCGCCTCCCCCCGGAGGAAGTAAAGACACTACGCCGAAGGTATTTTGAGGCTTACGGTACAACTCTGCGCGGGCTGCAACTGCACCACCAGGTAGATGCCGGTGATTTCTTGACTTATGTCCACGACTTGCCCATCGAGCAGTACCTGCATCCCGCGCCGCTTCTGAGGGATTTACTGCTGGATATGTCGTTGCCCAGATGGATCTTCACCAATGCTTCAGCCGGGCATGCCAGGCGAGTGCTGGAGGTGCTGGGTTTGAGTGATTGTTTCCGGGGGATTATCGATATATTCGCCCTGGATTTTGCGTGCAAACCGGAGATTGAAGCCTATCAGCGCGCCCTCCGGGTTGCCGGTGAAAACAGCCCACAAAACGCTGTCCTCTTCGATGATTCGCTTAGAAATTTGTCGCCCGCCCGCCGGTTAGGTTTTACAACGGTGCTGGTGGGGCCAAATGGGCAGCCAGACCCGGCGGTTGATTACAGCTTACCCGATCTGCTTTCATTACCCAGAATTCTTCCACAATTCGGGAGGATGGAAAGATAAAGAAAGGTTGGTAGCATGGATTTCAGCAGAGCTTTCGTAATCGTTGGTATTGCGCTCGTCCTGGTTATCCTATTTAATGTGGCGATTTACTTCGGTTATGGTCGCAAGAATTCCCGCAACGAGTTCAATGACATGATCAAAGCCATGAAGAAGATGCGTAGCCCATGGGAAGAAGAAGACAAAGATTTGCACGAGCTCTCCAGGCGAGTAGCCGCGCTCAAAAAGGATCTCGATGACGACCAGCCGGATACTAAAAAGACCGGATCTCCCGAACAACGGTGAAAGACAATAAGAATGCAACAACCGAATGAGTAAATCAATTATTAAAGATAAGATCATAACGATCGAAGATGCCGCTGCCTTCATAGCGTCGGGAAGTACCCTCGCCCTCGGAGGTTTGACCCTGTACCGCCGGCCGATGGCTTTCGTGCGTGCCCTCATCAAGCGCTTCCGCGAAACCGGAAAACCAGGCGAGCTTACTCTGCTGAACTTCACTGCCGGTCTGGAGAGTGACTTGCTGGTGGGTGCCGGATTGATCAAGCGGGTCCGTACTTGTTACTTTGGCCTGGAAATATTCGGCCTGGCCCCTATGTTTACCTATTACGCCAACCGAGGCGAGATTGAAATTGTTGAGGAAACCGAGGCCAGCCTGGCTTATGGCATCCGTGCTCAGCTGGCGGGCGTAGGGTTCATGCCCAGCCGGGCCTGGCTAGGCACGGATCTTCCCAGGTTGCGCCCGGATGTGCGCACGGTCAGCGACCCTTACTCTGGAGAAGAGCTGATCGCATTTCCGGCAATCCGGGCCGATGTAGCGGTGCTGCACGCCCTGAGCGCCGATCCGGAAGGCAATGCCGTCATTGGCGCCAATAAAGCGATCGACGAAGAACTATGCCTGGTCTCGGATAAGGTGATCATCACGGCGGAGGTAATCCTGCCGGAGCTGAATAAAGTCGATATTGCCGCTCCAGTTGTCTCGGCGGTGGTGTCTGCCAGCCGAGGCGCCCAGCCGTCCTCCTGCCACCCGCTCTACCCACTGGACGGAGCAGCTCTTTTGGACTACACAGCACAGGTCAGCGATCCAGCTTCTTTCGAAACATATATCGCTAGATGGCTATCATCCGGTGCTTAGCAGGTTCTTGTAATTTGTTTAGTTGCATCTAATCTATATGTGATATTGTTAACGATTGGAAAGCAGATCAATAAACCATACTGCTTTGATTCTTAATTGTAAATGGATTGGTGGAACGGAGCATACGCATGAAGACGAAATCTATTATCATTATTGTTGCCCTCGTCATAGGCTTTGTCCTGATTTTCAGTGCCTTTACTGGGGGTGTGCTGGTAGGCCGAGCCTTTGAACTTGCCCCCCCACAGGCATTATCCCAAAGCTTGTCCCAAGTGGCAGAGAATCTGCAGTCTGGCCTGAAAACACAGACCAGCGGCGGGCCTGAAGACCTTGAGCAGTTATTCAGCCCCTTCTGGCAAGCCTGGGAAGTAGTAAACAAGCAGTATGTCGAGCAGCCTGTAGACCAAACCAAATTGATGCGCGGCGCTATTACGGGTATGCTGGATGCACTCGGCGATGACCATAGCTCATATTTAGATCCTGAAATGATGAAACGCTTTGAAGCAGCCCTCAATGGTGAAGCCTATGATGGGATTGGCGCCACGGTAGATGTTCAGTCCGAATACTTGACGATCATCAGCCCATTTGCGGGTTCAC
>JAGDMX010000208.1 GCA_017860725.1 Chloroflexota bacterium
TAGCGCAGGCTGCCCCAGACCGGGACATCCGCATACCATTTGGAAGGATCATTGCCGGTAAAGTATGAAAACCGAGTCGCCTGGCGGAAATCCGGCTCGATTACCGGAGAGAGATTCGCTCCGGTAAACGACAGGCGAATAGGTACTCCATATTGCGGGGCTAGAGCTGCTCGGCGCCTGCCTATTTCTGGTTCTTTAATGATTGTAGGCGGCGATGGCTGCTGTATCTGGATAATCCAAAGTGCATTCTGAGTCACCCAGATTCGCGTGGATCTCCCGTAAAGCAGGAAAAGTGCTTCTGGCTGAAACTGGCCTTCATTTTCAATAATTAGTAGCGGGGATTCTGGAGATTCTTGGGTGAGTCTGGAATCCAGTGAACTGCCGGTGCTCTCACGCGAGAAGGCGGGGGTGACCAGGATCAGACTTCCAAGAACGACCAGTATCATGACGCGGCGGAAGGTTCCCATTAAATTTTCCTCCCTTACTCGAAGTTTTGAATCAGAGATTCAATTATTTATCTCCTTATGCGACGGATTAGCAGCCAGGTGGTCACAACGGTTGCAACCAGTAACAGCAAGCCAAGGAGCCACGGCCAACCATTAGCTGAGGAAGTTGTTTCTTTCTCTACTATACTCGTAGTCGGAGTGATGACAGTTTCCGATGAAGTTTCTTTTGATATATCGGGAGTTGGATTTATCGGCGTGCTATTGAGTAATTCGCTGCTCGTTCGCTCCGGCAAGGTGGCAGTCTTAGAAGGAAGGCCGGGTTGAGACGTGGCTGCGATTGGTGGCATTTCAGATGTAAGTGTAGACGTCTGAGGCGCCAAGACGGTCTCGTTAGGTGAGGTGGCCTCCGGAAGCTGTGCAGGAGGCGTTTGCGTAACAAGGGATGAGTTCGGAAGCGATGTTGGCGTTCGTGTGGGTGGTGCGGCAGTCGAAAGTGGAACTGGAGATTCGGAAATGTTCAAACGAGTAAGGAAGGAGTCCTGGGAGCTCTTAATATTGGCTGACAGGGCATCCTGCGTTACGGGGAAGTCGGTGGATTGGGTATAACCGGCCAGGTAGATCTGATTCTCTGCACCGAGCGCCAGTGCCTGGATACTGTCGTCTCCGCTACCGCCCAGAAAGCTGGAATAAACGAGCCGTGAATTGACATCGGCGGATGGATTGAGCTGCAGCAGGAATCCATCGAGCTTGCTGCCCAGGGTAGCCTGGAATGTATCCGGAGTGGTAGGCAGGTCAGCAGAGGTGGTTACCCCACCAATGATGACATCACCCGAACTAGTCTGAACTGTAAGCCCCTCGTCGTAACCTGTGCCGCCAATATAAGCCAGCTGGGTGAGGCTGCCTTGCGGATCGGCCAATAAAACTAAAGCATCACCCAGGCCAGCATAGGCACCGATCGTTGCCGGCAGATCGGGTGAGCTGGTGTAACCGGTAACCTGGATACGCCCACTGCTATCCAGGGTGATGGCATTGCCGCGATCCTCGCCCGCGCCGCCTACCAGGGTGATGCCACGTAAGGCTCCGTCTTGACCAAGGCTGGCGAGCAGCAAGTCACGACCACCTTGGTAGCCTTCGGCAGGAAAGTCCGGTGAGGATGTCTCACCAGTAACATAGACCGTCCCCTGGCGGGTTGCGATTCCAAATCCGGCATCGACATCGCTGCCCCCTAGCAGGGTGGCATAGGAGAGTTGGTAAGTCTGATCGAAGCTGGCCACAAATAGATCCCCGCCTCGCTTATATCCTTCGGCTGGGAAGTCGGCCGAGTAGGTAATCCCGGTCAGGTATACGCGCTGGTCATCAACGGTAACGGCATAACCTCGGTCCTCATCCTGACCGCCCAGGTAGGTACTATAAACCAGGCGAGTGCCGTCCGCACTGATGCGTGCCAGGAAGGCATCGGTGGAGGGGCCTTGGGCGGAAGTGTTACAGGCGCCATCGGAGCCGCAAGTGTTATCGAGGGCGTTGGGGGTTGTGGGGAAGTCAGGCGACTGAGTATCACCGGTGATATAAGGCTGATCACCTTGCAAGGCAATTGCATACGCACTATCAATACTCTTACCGCCCAGGATAGTGGAAAAGACAAGCCGATTATTGATGGGATCGAACTTGGAGATAAAGGCATCGACCTGGGCGACTCGCCGGTCGAAGACACCTGTAGTGGTGGGAAAATCCGTCGAAGCGGTTGTACCTGCAATATATACCGAGCCGTCAGGGGCAACGGCTATATCTTGCCCAACTTCCCAGGCACTACCGCCCAGGTAGGTGCTGTATTCTATACCGCCGGAATCGGTTTGTTGTATGGCAGATTCGCTTTGTGGATCGACCGCCAGGGGCATGCTGACCTGGAATAATCCATCCTTGACTTCCAGCATTTGCGGATTTATTGCAAAGTCGCTGTTTACCTGTCCTGGCAGTTTCACGAGTGGTATCTGAGCCATGCCGTGTCCGGTGTCAAGGCTCAATTTCGTCGAATCTGCCGTAATACCCACAGCGCCTTCAATCTGGAGCCGGACCTGGGCGATATCGGCACCGGGTCGTGTCTGAAGACGCCAGGAGAACGGTGTTTGTGAGGCGTCATCTGGTGCGGCTGAGAGAACCAGGTCGATTCCCGGATATATATCCTTGTAAATCACTTTTTGCCAGGTTAAGGCGGAAACCGCCCGGTCGCCGGTCAGGTAGTTGACCCGGGCATCCAGGCGGTTCTTTGCCAGTAGCGTGGGGTTTGGATTAGCCCCGATGAAACTGATACGCAAGTTGGCACTGGTTTGGGTTTCATGTTCTGGGGTGGTATCCAAAGAAGCATCCAGCCAACTTAACCACAGCGCTTGACGGGTAATCCACAGGCGTGCCAGGCCATTTTCTAGCAGGAAGTTGGCCGAGGGATCGAACTGGCCGGAGTTCTCGATGAAGAAGGCTGTGCTGGTCTTGGGAGCAGAAAACGGTGCTGCGGTTATCGGTTGAGGCAGAAAGCCACCTACCAGCAGCAAGGAGCCGATCAGGATGATCCGGCGAAACAGCGTTATGGTGGTCATTTTCACCGGACTACCAGCGGCAGGTAAATATTGGACATGGCTGGGGTAGGTAATTCAACTCTCATCAGCTTCTGGCGCTCTTGGTCGGTCGCCCACAAATAGTTTTCGTGCACAATTACAGCAAGAGGCAGTGCATCGGTCGGTAACTCGTAGATTTGCCATTCTGACATATCAACGGTTTGAGCTGCACTGGAGTTGATCCAGTCCGGGTCTTCATCTGTGCGATTAACGTAGATTTCAGTACCTGCAATATCCGGATTGCATTCTCTAGTCATGGAATACGTCCCAGTCTCTTCAATGGTGATTGGTGCTCCGGTTGCCTCGCCGGGGACCAAAGCGCCCAGGTAACCATGGGTTGCACCTACTGCAGAAAACCACAGCACATTGTCAGTAGATGTTAGCATATACGGAGTTGCGCCATTGGGTAGATTATAGCGCAGCATCTCATCAGGATTTGTATTGGGGTTCAAGCTCACCAGGGCATTCAAGGCTTCGTCCGCCCACCACAATTTACCCTGGTCGTCCATGGCGATCCCATACGGACTTGATGACAATGTGGGGTCGATTTGCCAGTAGGTAGCCTCTCCAGGTGCGGGATCGGGATCGATGCTGTAGATGCGCCCCAAAATCCGGTTGGCGATCCACAGCTTATTTTGACCATACAAAATGTACCAGCTCTGGCTGCCGGCCGGGTCGGTGGCATTCAGCGGTAGGGTGTAGGTGCAAAGCTCGGTCGTGTCAAAACTGAATATATGTGAGTCGGAGTTGATCCAGTCGGTAAACCAGATCTTCCCATCCGGGCTGAATGCTGTTCCGTTGAGGTTCTGACCTACAGCGACATTCCAGGAGACGGCCTGGTCTCCAGCGGCGTTGCTGCGGGCAAAGGTCATACCGCCGTCGGTGAACCAGATATTGCCAGCGGCATCCGCCCGGGCATCGGCCACATTAATGGCGAACTGGTAACGCTTCACGTCTTCCTGGTTCGCCGGGTTGACCCGCCAGATTTGCTTGGCATCATAATCGCTGACATACAGGTAGCCGTCCTCCCCCAGATTAACCTCGTATACATACCCGGCATCAACAGGAGCCAGGCTCATCTCTTGCAGGCTGAGGCTGTTAGAGGCGGCTAAAACGGCACCTATAAGTATGAGGGCCGCCCCCAGGCTGATGATGATTGCCCATCGATTCATTTCATACCTCCATTAACATGCCTTATTGCTCTAAGAAAGATGGGGGCGATGGGCTTACCCATCGCCCCCACTTCTATGGATTGTTCATCCAGGAAACTTGACTACCTGGATAGGATCGGTCATCCCGATGCCGCTTTACGGACCCGGGACGGGCCAGCCCCAGTCGAAGTACTCCCAGCCTCCATTGTTTGCCATGTCAAATTGGGATGCCAGGGTGATGATGGTGGTGCGGTTTCCGGATGCCAGAGCAGCGTTAACCAGGTTGATCACTTGTGCAACCGTATACGGGTAGTAGCCCATGCCGGGCACGACTCCTGCCAGGTTCTCGTTGATCGAGGCATTCAGCAGGGCAGCCGTACCGGCGCGCAGCAAGATTTCGACTGAGCCGCAGTAGTCTTTACCGCCGCGCAGACTGAGGGCTTGCAGCAGGGTCAAATTCTCGTATTTGGTGTCCATGCCCTTGGGATATGTGCAGCTTTCCAAGAGTGTGTTTAAGTCAAAGACATCGCCTAACCGATCGATTGTCTCGTAATCGGTGTACACCCAGGCGTCGTGACCACTGGGGGCGTCCGGTCCATGGTTCTTCCAGAATCCAGGCGTGTAGGCATAGTACTTAACTGTACAAGCATCGGACGAGTTGCGCGTCAGCACATTGTCCAGGCCGGTCCATTCAGGCAGCGTTGCCGTTGCTGTGATGGAGTTGGATACTTCCCATGGCTTTCCAGGCTCGTACGGAGGAATTGGTTTTTCCACCGTGTAGGTCTTTGTCACACCAACCTTCAGTTCGATCGGTGTGCCAGCCGGGATAGTGACGAGACCATCTTTTACGTCTTCATCGAGGGTCACGATGAGATCAACGTCGCCTGTGTTCTTCAGAGTGATATTGAACACTGCGAACTGATCATCGCCAGTGAGCGGCTCCTCAGCACATTTCTTGGTCAGTGTGAAGTTGGGGTGTAGCAATTCGGTCACGAAGGTGTCGCTGTCGGTGATGTCGTTGCCCAGGTTGTAGCTGGCGGGCAGGTCGTAGTGGACGACGACGGTGTTGCTGTAGGTTTCGAGCAGGCCTTCCGCCGGGGTCACCAGGTGGGTGGCGGTGAAGGAGCACTCGTCCAGACCACCGGGAGCGCCGTCATTGGCGGCCAGCGAGTTGCAGGCAGCCGGGACGACGAAGGTGGCGCCGTTATCGACGACTTCAACCAGATCGAGCGGGGTGTCACCGGTGTTCTTGATGGTGATGGTCCAGGTGATGGTGTCGCCG
>JAGDMX010000504.1 GCA_017860725.1 Chloroflexota bacterium
GCGGGATCAACATCAGGAGTATCAGCGGGCGGGCGATACTCCATGCATCGACCGAGATACCCTGGAGCAGTCGTGGCAGGACAAGCGGCATGTAAGCGATGGTGAATACCATCAAGAGAACCATCAAACCGACGGAGAAAGCCAGGTTGCCCTTCGCGATCTGAGCCAACCTGGGCAGGAACGGTGCCCCTGCAGCGGTAGAGACCAGGATTAAGCCGATCTTCAATCCATCGCTGATAGGAAAGCTAATGGTGATCAGGTAAGCCGCAAGGGGCACCAGGATAAAATTAGCCACCAGGGCCAGGATCACCAGGCGGGCATTGCGCAGCGGCGCTATGATTTGTGCCACGCTAAGGCTCAGACCCATCACCAACATACTGGTCACCACAAAGACCAGCGTGGACAGGTTCATGATGATCGAGAGCAATTGAGGCAGATCCATTCTTATATCCCAGGGATTACTAAACCTCTTCATCCGTTTCAATGCGTTCCACGGTCAGGATCACCCTGCCCAGATCACTCAGCAGATCCAACAACCCGGAAAGCGCGGTTTGATCGGCAAGCCACCCGCTGATTTGGGTCACCTTTTGGTACTTACCCCAGGGATTGGTCGAGATCTCCAAACCCTCAAGATGAGCGAGCCAGTGTTCATCCAGCTCCCCCACTATGCGGATCTGGTAGAACCCCGGGCGGTCAAACAGGTATTGGCGTACGGTTTCCTCAGGCACTGGTGCCTCCTTGTACGCATGCAAGAATAACCGGGTGGCTCTATCCGGTCATGCAATAAAATGTTTTATTTTTGTTCTATTTCGTCAGGGGAATATGAAAGCGCAAAGCTAGTGACTGGGAGCGAGGATACCAAGCTCGATGGCTCTGGCGACCGCCTGGCGCTTGTTGGCGGCATTCAATTTGCGATAAATGTGGTGGGTGTGCTGCTGGACCGTGCTCGCTGAGATAAAAAGCCTGGCGGAGATTTCGTTGATGCTCAGCCGCTCAGCCAGCAGCTCCAGGACCTCAAGCTCGCGCTCGGTCAGCAGCGTTTTGATCTCTCTCAGGTTGGGAGGTGCGGGTTGGGGGTCGATGGACATCGAAAATGTGGCAATGATCGAGTCGATGTACTCTCCCAGGCCCGGCTCATTCTTTAGCTGCGGAGAAACCGCCTGGAGGAGGTCGAGCATTTCCGGGCCCCGTATTACGAAAGTGTGGATAAACCCACCTGCGCGGCCCAGGCGCAGAGCGCCCACCAGGGTTTGGTGAGCAGCGGCACTTTCACCTTGCCTGGCGAGCCACACAGCCCGCATCGACAGCACGCGTAGAAGCGTGAAGTTATTGTGCGTGCGCTCAGCCAGTTCCTGGATCTCATCCAGGAGTCGATCGACCTCCCGGTTGCTTTCAGGCCCGCCTGCATCCATCAGGATTTTGACCTTGTAGATGTGGGGGATGTGATACGTGGCTGTGATTTGATCGCTTAATAGTTGTTCGAGTGAATCGAGCAAGTGCCGAGCTGACTCTTGATGGCCAAGGATTTGCAGCACGAAGACGTAACCCTGTACGCTTTCCAGCGAGCAAAACAGGTTACATGTGAAGCGCTGGTCTACCACCATTTGATAATATTTGTCTGCCAGCTCGAGTTGATTCCACTCCTGATAGACCCGCCCCAACAGGTAATAGCCCCAACCCTGCATAAGCAGCAAGTTGAAGGCGAGAGCGCTACGCACTATTTGTTCCGCCGTTTGGCGGCAAAGCTCAAGCTCCCCTTGCAGCAGATGGCTGACAGCAAGGGTAAACAGCAATCGAGTACCGTAAGTTGTGCCCGGTTCCCGAAGGCTCTCGTAAGCCTTCCTGAACAACTCGACCATCTGGTGGTACTGCCCCTCCATAGTCATGGACAATCCCAGGTAGATCATGGCATTGCCGCGGGCGAACATCCAGGTCTCAGGCATGGTATCCACCGCCAGGCGGGAGAGTGCCATCGCCTGTCTGCCCTGGTTGGTCAAATAAAGAATGACGCTATCCAACGCCCAGACATGCGCCTGGATGGTCCTGTGCGAGATGACCTCAAAGCCGGGCAAAGGGACATCGTTTTCTGCTGGTTCACTCTGTAGCAAGGCGGCATCCAGCATAGCTTGTATCCTGGCGGTGAGCGAGTGCATCTGCGCCAAGCGCAGGCCTAAATGCGCCAGCCAGGCTTGCATGAGCAACAGCCCGGGACGGGTGGCGATGGAATCTTCTGGAAAATACCCAAGATAGCGCTTGATCCTCGGGTAATCCTCCGCATTGAGCAGGGAACAGAACTGGCTTTCAACGAGCTGCGCGGCACCGACCCAATCACGTACGGCGTTCAGGTGACCCAGCGCTTCGTCCGCCTGCCCGTGCTGGGTCAGCCAGGCGGCAGCCCGCCGGTGGTACAACGCAATTTGATCGGGATGGTAGTAATAACGCTGGCGCGACAGAAGCATCCGGCGAAACAGGTGGTGATAGCGGTACCAGGAGCGCTGGGCGTCCAGTGGGATCAGGAAGAGCTGGGTGTCTTCGATGCGTTCCAGCAGCGCCTGGATCTCACCTTCGCTCCTCCTGGAGTCGACAACTTCGGATAGGAAAGAGGCGCTGAACTCGTTGAAGGTGGCCGTCTGGAGAAAGAATTCCCGGATTTCGTCAGGCTGATTGGTGAATACCTGGTCAAGCAGGTAATCACTCACCTGCCTTTCCGGCCCGTCCAGTTGCGTGATTAACTCCTCCGATTGGACCTCTTCGCGCAGGCTAATCGCTACCATGGCTAATCCGGCAGCCCAGCCTTCGGTCTTCTCCTGAAGCTGGTTGATAGTAGCAACACTCAAAGGGACAGCGACAGCCTGGCGCAAATATGCGAAAGCTTCAGAATCCGTAAAGCGCAAATCAGCTGTTTTGATATCAACAACCTGCTCATGAACTTTCAGCCGGCTGAATGACAGGGATGGACTGCGCCGGGCAGAGATAATCAGGTGCAGGGATAGCAACTCGTAGCGCAGCACATCGGCGAGCAGCAAATCGATCGAAGGGTTCCCAACCAGGTGATAATCGTCCAGCGCCA
>JAGDMX010000209.1 GCA_017860725.1 Chloroflexota bacterium
GAGGCCGGGATGTTCAAGAAAATTCTGATTGCGATTCTCATTTTCTTAGCTGTTGTGCTGGTGGCGTACTTGATCGCGGGCTGGTTGGCTGAGCCTGCTCCCAATCACCCCTATTTTACGTCCGGCCCACCACGACCGTGGGTGTTGGCGCACCAGGGCGGTGATGGGCTTTGGCCTGGAGACACCCTGTATGCCTTCGAACGTGCCGCGGCGCTGGGCGTGGACGTGCTCGAGATGGATGTGCATAGCACTAAAGATGGTGTTTTAGTATTGATGCACGATGAGACGGTTGACCGCACCACCAATGGCAGCGGCTTGATCAAAGAAATGACGTTTGACGAAATCCGGCAGCTAGATGCAGGCTATGATTGGACTCAAGAGGATAGCCAGGAAACCGTGTATCGCGGCCAGGGGATTGTGGTGCCTGCCCTGGAAGAGCTGTTTCAGGCTTTTCCCGGGAAGCATATGAATATCGAAATCAAGCAATCAGACCCTTCCATCGCTGAGCATCTTTGCCAGCTTATTCGTCAATACAATATGAACAACCTGGTATTGATAGCATCCTTCAATACGGAGAGCATCCAGGAATTCCGCCAGGTATGCCCGGAAGTTGCCACAACCGGCGCAGAAGATGAGGTGCGAGGTTTCTTTATCCGCCACCTGCTCTTTCTGGCGCCGACTTACACCCCCAATTTCAATGCCGTTCAGGTTCCTGAGTACAGCGGTGGACTACACGTCCTGACTCCGAGATTTATTGAAGATGCACACAAGCGTAATCTGGAAGTACATGCCTGGACGATTAATGAGAAAGAAGATATGCAACGCCTGCTGGAAATGAATATCGATGGTATCATCACCGATTATCCAGACCGGTTAATGGAGGTTTTGGGTAGGCAGCCATAATTGATATGCGCTGTGTGCCTTAGGACAGGAGTGGAGCATGGTTCAAACTGAAGATGAGAGAATTGCTCAAGTCCTATCTTCTTTTTCACCCGAAATAATCCGCCTGACGAAAGCCTTACAAGGCTTTATCCGGTCCAATGCACCCGATTTGCGTGAAGAAGGAAAAATCGGGCTGAAAAATATAACCTATAAAAAGAAGCAAGTCGTATGTGTTATCACCCCTTACAAGGAGTACATCAGCCTGCATTTTTATAAAGGCACCCTGCTGGCAGATCCATACAATCTTCTGGAAGGACCGAGCAATGCCCTCAGGCATATCACTTTTTACAGCCTGAATGACATCGAGCCAAGTAAACTTCTGCCCTACCTGCGCCAGGCGCTAGAGTTAGACAGATAACCACCGGATACCCTCCAAACGGAAGATTGGCATCCGCAGTCGGCCGGTTGTACGAAAATGCGGCAGGCACAGATTACTTAGGGGGTAATGAGACTTTGTGACAAACGCCTCAAAAATTGTTACAATAATCACAATAACCATATCGTAGCCGTCGTAAATCATATATTTGGATTCATCACCCAACTATTCTCGATATTAGGAGGATCGCGTATGAAGCCCACCCCATCTTTCCTGCCTGGGGCGCCGCTGCTCGGCAACGCCCTGGAGTTCAACAACAACCGCCATGCATTAATCCAGAGAGGCCTGGACGAGTTGGGTCCGGTATTTGCTTTTAAAATCGGCCCCAAACCGGTCGCCGTTCTGATCGGACCGGACTACCAGCAGTTCTTCTTCATGGAGACGGATAAAAAACTCAGCATCGATAAACCCTACCGCAGCCTGGAAGCCCTATTCGGCGAAGTGGCTTTCCTGGCGGGGCCGGAAGTTTACCAGGAACAGCGCCCCATCCTGCATTCCCCTTTCCAGCGTGAAAAAATGCTCAAGTATATGAATATTATGCAGTGCGAGGTGCAGGCCTGGCTCGATAGTTTGGGGCCTGAAGGAGAAATGGATATCTCAGCAGAGATGGGCCGGCTGGTGCAAAACGTGGCTGGCAATGCCTTGATGGGCCAAAATTTTCAAAGTCAGGTTGGGCGCGAGTTCTGGGATCTGTATGCCGACCTGGGAAAAAGTCTTAATATGGTCATCCCTCCCAACTGGCCGACACCTAAAAACATCCGCCGGGATCGCGCCAAGCGCCGTATGCGCCAATTGCTGGAGCCGATTATTGCCGAACGTCGTCAAAACCCGGGGCAGTATGATGATTTCCTGCAGGATTTTATCGAGACACCATCTCGCAGCGGCAGCCAGGCCGATGACGAAACGATCATCAGCCTGCTGCGCGCCCTTATGTTCGCCAGTCACGAGACGACAGCCGGGCAGGCAGCCTGGACCATCATTGAAATCCTACGCCACCCTGATTATGAAGCACTGGTAAGGCAGGAGCTGGAGGTAATCCTACCTCCACGAACGGCGATTGATGGCACAGTCTTGAGGAATTTGGAGCACGTCGCCTGGGCTGTACGGGAGATCGAACGCCTGCATCCCTCCGCGGATATCTTAATGCGGCTGGCTGAAGAAGACATTGAGGTTGGAGATTTTCGCGTGCCAAAAGATTGGCTGGTGCTGATCTCACCGATGATCGCTCACCGGCTGCCGGAATGGTTCGATGAGCCTGAGAGATTTGACCCGCAACGCTTTGCTCCAGGCAGAGAGGAAGACCGCCGGCACCGCTTCTCTATGGTGGGCTTTGGAGGGGGAGTTCACAAATGCGCCGGCATGAATTTCGCCAATAACGAGATGATGACCATCACCGCTTTGTTATTTCAGCAGTTTGAGCTGGAGCTGCTGACACCGAATCCGGGTTTAATGTTCGGTCTGGGTGCAGCCCGCCCGGAACCAACCCGTATCCATTATCGGCGAATATAAGGGCACATCTCACCCCCCTTCTCCTTATCCCGAATTGACGTTAAGAAGGAAAAATAAGCTCAGCCTGCCGGTAGTTACAGCAGGCTGAGCATATTTCATTCACAACGGGGATGAAAGTCTAAAACGAGCTTATAGTGTCGGCAGCAGATACTCGTATGCGCTGAGGGCAGCCTTGGCGCCTTCGCCGATGGCTACCAGAACCTGCTCAGCAAAACCGCTGGCGACATCGCCGGCAGCAAAAACGCCCGGACAGGTAGTCCGGTTGGCACAATCCACTTTAATCCTTCCCTGAGCATCCAGCTCAGCCAGATCGGCAATCATCTGGCTGTTCGGAATGAGTGCCATTTCGATAAATGTCCCATCCGCATTTAGCTCGGCAACTTTCCCATCGGGATCCTTCAGCACAATACTGCGGGCATAATCGTCGCCTTTTACCTCCACCACCGTGCGGTTTGGCAGGACGGCAACATTACGGGCGCCCTTCAACTTTTTGCCTAACGGTGTGGACAGCAGGTCCTCGGTGGTGCTGACCAGTGTAACCTGCTCCGCAATGGTTGCCAGCTCGGCAGCACTCCGCAGCGCCAGGTCGCCATCGCCGATCACTATCGCCTTTTTATCGATGAACAAGGGCGCATAGCTCAGTGCCGAGTAGCACAGACCTTTCATCATGTATTCTTTTTCACCAGGCACACGCAGGCGCAATTGTTTTGTACCGGTGGCAATAATAACCGCCTTTGCCGGCAGCTCGCTCCCGCCGCGGGTCAGGACCACAAAGTGCCCTCCGTTGCCATCCTCAACCCGGCTTACCTTATCCACTGACTCCATGTGGCGGGCAAAATCCAGGTATTCCAGCTCGTTGCGAAATTTATTGACCAACTCCAGGCCACGAATCACCTGATACTGTTCGATCCAGGGCAAAGCCAGGTGGTAGTTCGTCTTGCCACCCAAATCCTTGGATACGAGCAGAACATTCAACCGCTTGCGAATAGCATAGATCGTAGCAGTCAACCCGGCTGGTCCACCACCAACGACAATTAGATCATACATAATTCACCTCGCGATATTTATAGTTGCGAATTAAAGGTTGTAGTTCGGTAAAAATCCACAATTTTACCGGTTGAAACTACAGTCTCTAATCCTCCGGTGCTGGGGCGATGAAACCCTGCTCCATCATTGTGTGGGTTAAATCGCGCGAGCGCTTGATCATCGAGTGGGCGTGCTCAAGCAGCTGCTCGTAGCTGAGATTGATGCGCGCCAGGCCCAGCTCGATCGCTTTGGTGCCCACTGCCGCGGCCTCTCGTGGGAAAACTTCCCAATCGTCCATATTGGGCAGGATCATATCCGCTGCCAGGCGGTCACCAACATGATCCGCCAGGGCCTGAGCTGCGGCAAAGCACATCTCGTCCGTAATCGTGCGGGCGCGTACATCCAGAGTGCCGCGGAAGATACCCGGGAAGCCGAGTGAGTTGTTCACCTGGTTGGGAAAGTCCGATCGCCCCGTGGCAACCACGACCGCCCCGGCTTCGAGGGCTTCCCACGGCCAGATCTCCGGAACAGGGTTGGCGCAGGCGAACAAGATAGCATCCTTGTTCATCGTGCGCACCCATTCCGGAAGAATCACACCTGGACCGGATCTTGACAACCCAATTACGACGTCAGCGCCGCGCATGGCATCCGGAATGTTACCTTCGCGGCCTTCGGCATTGGTGACCTGGCATAAGCGCCACTTGTCGACATACTCGTGCTTGCGCATCTCGATATCCTTGCGATGCTTGCCCAGGATACCCTTGGTATCCACCATGAAGCACTTGGCAGGGTCAACACCCCAGCCATAGATCAAGCGAGAACAGGCAACATTCGATGCCCCACAGCCGACAAATGCAATCACTACTTCGCTCTTCTTCTTACCAACGACCTTGAGAGCATTCATCAAGGCTGCCAAAGTGACAGTCGCCGTACCCTGCTGATCATCGTGCCAGACGGGAATTTCTGCCTTCTCGCGCAAAGTATCCAGAATTCGGAAGCACTTCGGCTGGGAGATATCTTCCAGGTTCACACCGCCAAAACCTGGCTGAAGCAACATCACGGTATTGATGATCGCGTCCGGGTCCTTGGTATCCAGCATGATAGGAACGGCATCCACGCCACCCAGGTATTTATATAGCAATGCCTTGCCTTCCATCACCGGCAGGCCAGCCTTCGGGCCAATATCACCCAACCCCAGGACGCGGGTACCATCGCTGACCACCGCCACCAGATTCCATTTGTTGGTGTACTCGTATACCAGCTCCGGGTCGGCTTGGATCGCCCGGCATGGCGCCGCCACCCCCGGGGTGTACCAGATGGCAAAGTCATTAAAGGTCCGTACGGTGCACTTTAATACAGTCTCCACTTTGCCCCGGTAGAATGGATGCAGCTTCATCGCATCAGCCGACGGTTTTGTGGCCTTTGCCAAAAGCTCCTCTACGTTGTATTTTTGTTTCTCATTTAACATGGATTGGCCTCCATTTTGAAAATCCGATTGCGGTAAGCTACCGCACTTCTATCCAGACTATCTTTACCAGAATCGTCTTCAGTTAAAAAACAAATCGCCCCGGCTGCAAAGGCAGATAGGGCGGTAATTAACGGTCACTGATGATC
>JAGDMX010000210.1 GCA_017860725.1 Chloroflexota bacterium
TCGACCAGAAAGAACCCCGCCTGGGAATATATTACTGCCTTCGGTTTGTGCCGCCCCTGGCAAATGCCAATCGAGTGCTTCACTACATGTTGGGTAGCTCAAATTGAAAATACATATTGACAAATCGAAATTTATCGATATAATACACATAGATGGTTATCGATATGAAAAATATTGACACGGTGGAATTTGGTAAAGCGCTGGCAGATGAAACCCGCCAGAAAATCATGGGGCTGTGTTGCTGCAGGCAGTTAAGCGTTAATGAAATTGTCGACGCGCTGGATGTGGCACAGCCAACCGTCTCACATCATTTGAAAATACTGAAGGATGCCGGATTAGTACGCGCCGAGCGTAAAGGCAAGCAGATGCTCTATACCCTCAATCAAGAGCGCCTGGCTCAGGCGTGCTGCCAGGTGGCTGAGAGCTTCGCGCCGGAACATCCGATTGAGCTGGTCGCGATCCACTAAAACGCTCTTTTTTTGAACAATCATATCGAAGAATATACATATATCGATTGATAAAGAAATTTACCAGAAAGGATTTTGAGGATGGAAACTAAAATTGTTCCCCACACAGAAAATCAAACGGGGGAGGCGCTGCAAGACGTGCGCAATGCGGTGCGAGAGCATTATGGGCAGATAGCCCTTGAGGTATTGAACAATCCCAATACGAGCTGCTGCGCGCCACTGGACGGAACGCCAGCCTCCTGCTGTGGCTCCGGAGATGAAACTGCGCTTTCACGGGTCATTGAGATGTATGAGACCTCCGACGTGGCCGAGCTCCCCTCTGAGGTGACCGGCCTGTCCCTGGGCTGCGGCGATCCCATCACACTGGCATCTTTGAAGCCTGGCCAAACTGTGCTGGACCTGGGGTCTGGTGGCGGCATCGATTGCTTCCTGGCCGCCAAACAGGTTGGCGAGACCGGTTATGTCATCGGTGTGGATATGACACCTCAAATGCTAGAAAAAGCGCGTGCTAACAAGGCCAGGATCGGAGTGAAAAATGTTGATTTTCGGCTGGGAGAGATCGAGCATCTGCCCGCTGCAGATGCCACCGTAGATGTAATCATTTCCAATTGCGTAATCAACCTCAGTCCCGATAAACTACAGGTGTTTCGCGAGGCCTACCGGGTGCTAAAACCTGGCGGCAAGCTGGCAGTCAGCGATATTGTCACCAACGGACCCTTACCTCAAGCGATCAAAAACAGCCTGAGCGCCTGGGCAGGCTGCATTGCCGGCGCATTGGAAGCGGAGGAGTATATCGCAGCTATCGAAGCGGCCGGTTTTGTCAATGTGAGGCTAACGCCGGTATATATAGATCACGCTGTAATGGACGAAGCCGTTGAGCAGCTAGGCTTAGCGGATTATGTAGATCATTCAGACGACGAGCTGTACAAAGCAGTGTTCAGTGCGAAAGTCACCGCCCGAAAACCGGATTATTAAATACCAGTTAGTGCTTACAAAAATAAAATCTCATCCTGGCTGTGGAGGTTCTCCAGCCAGGAATCTTTTTTCAATCAGATCACTTAACTCCCGGATTTGCTCCCATGAAAATTGAGGAACTGTACTTGGCAGCACAACGTCTGTGACAATCGCGATCAACTGATTAGGCCTGCAAAGCAATTCCAACCCTGTCTCACGGCGCACGACCTCCACTGCGGGCTTTCCGGCTTGTCTAAATCCTTCGGTCAAGATCAGATCGACGTTATTAATTTCCCTTACAATTTCATCCAGACTAAGCTCGCGCGCCAGTTGCCGGATGGATGCAAGTTTATCCGGCGCAGCAATAATCACATGATCGCTACCGGCTTGAGCATGGCGCCAGGTATCCTTGCCGGGCTGGTCGATGTCAAATCCCTGATGGGCGTGGTGCTTGATGGTTGCGATGCGGTAGTTTCGGAGTTTTAACTCTGGAATTAACTTTTCAAGCAGTGTTGTCTTTCCGGATTTCGAGCGCCCAACTATGGAGAGAATTGGGATGAGGGTATTATTCATGACGGATGAATTATAAACAAAAAAGAGCTCCCGGTTCTGAGCAAACCGAAAGCTCCGAGCAACTAGAATTGGTGATCTAGGGATTATGATCGTGGCCAAAGAGCTGCCCCCGGATTTCACCACCTGGGAAATCCCCAGGTCCGGTGTTGGTAGGCGCAATCCCATCGTTGGTATGAACATTCACATAGGCATTGCCGGACTCAATCGCGTCGATTAAGGCGCTAAATGGTTGGCCTGCCAGGGGACCCACAAAGTTGTTTGCTGTAATCGTGCCTTCAGCAACGCCACCATCCAGCCGACCACCACCAGCCGGTGCTCCCCCGGGTGTTGTGCTGGGGAAGAGCCAGACGACAACCGGTCCATTAATGCCAGGCGCCCCTATGTGGATGTGAGAGGCCACGACATTCTCAATGTTGGCCACAATGAGCTTGTAGTGAAGTTCTGTGCCATCCTCACTGAGCCGGAAGATAGCCTGACCTTGTCCGAGGGTTTCAATTACTACATCTTGGGGTGGGACTTCCTCATCACCGGATAGGTGGGTACGAAAGTTGCCTGCTGCCGCCAGTGCGATCCCAGCAGTTGCCAGCAGGGCGATCAGGATTAATATGGCAATCCGATATATTTTCCTCATAACATTTACCTCCATTGGTTAGTGCCTGGTTTAGTGGATATAAGTTAAATAAAAATACGGAAAAGATCGATAAATAGATTTATCCGGTCTTATTAATCTTTTATTAAAATCAAGGTGATAGTATTAGCAACCTTAGGGAGCTTAGTCAGTGAGGTCACATAGTAATTTCATTGCCGAAACAAATACCTAAAGCACGAGCTGTACGTACCATTTCTCCGTCCGGTGGGACGGTGCGCAGTTTCCCGATCGCATCGAGGATGGGCACCGGCTTGATTTCCGGTGGATGCAGCGCGACCATATGGCCATATTTACCTTCGGCAACCAGTTCCACGGCACTGACGCCGAAGCGAGTGCACAACTGGCGATCGACTGGAGTCGGCATACCGCCACGTTGCAAATGTCCGAGCACAACGCTACGGGTCTCTTTTGCGGTGCGCTGCTCGATCTCAGCCGCGACACGGGCAGCTATCCCACCCAGGTGCGCTTCACGGTCTGAACTGGCTGGCGCTAATGTGGTATAGGTACCTCCCTGCTGCAAGGCGCCTTCGGCAGTGATAACCAGCGTGAAGTGCTTGCCTTCTGCTTCCCGCTGATGAATTTTTGCCACGATGCTCTCGTAATTAAAGGGCAGCTCGGGGATCAAGATAACATCCGCGCCACCAGCGATCCCGGCATATAAAGCAATCCAACCGGCATAACGCCCCATTGTTTCCAAGACGAATACCCGATTGTGGCTGGCAGCCGTTGTGTGCAGGCGATCCAATGCATCCACCGCGCAAGCGACGGCCGTATCAAAGCCAAATGTCTGCAAGGTCGCTTGCAGATCGTTATCGATTGTTTTCGGCACACCCACCACCGGAACACCGTACTCGTACATTTGCTGTGCAATTGTCAGAGAGCCGTCCCCCCCGACCACGATCAAACAGCGCAGACCTAGGGTTTCAAAGTTTTGCTTTGCTTCTGAGAGGATCTCGTCCGGAACGCGGCGTACCTCACTGTGCCCGGTTTTAGCGGCGAATCGGCCGCGGTTGCTGGTCCCTAGGATTGTGCCGCCGCGGAACAGCAACCCATCCAAATCATTGGCGGTCAGTGATCGGTAGCTAAGGGGGTCAAGCATGCCTTCAAACCCACCCTCGAAGCCAAGCGTTTCCCACCCCCGCCGGGCAGCAGCTTTGACCACCGCCCGGATGACTGCGTTAAGGCCGGGGCAATCGCCCCCACCGGTCAGGATGCCTATTCTTACCATAGCTCACCTACGAAGTTACACTAGCTACAATCAATATTGAGCTCCAATAGGATTCGGCTAAATTAAATCGATTGCCGATCTTCTTCAGAAGACTTGCGATTCGCCGGTTAATCTTGATCGAATCCCAGTAATAATCATGTGGGCTGATCCTGACGCAGTCGCTCATCTCCACAATGTCGAAGCCTTCGGCGTGCAGCAGGCCAGCGATGCTTTCTTTCGTAAAAAAATTGCAGTGCGTGGGATCTGACCAGTGCGCGGCGACTAGGTTGTATTGCCTCATAGGATTATCCAGGCTGCAGTTTGGCACAGACAAGATAAATTTATCGCGGGTGCAACGAGCAATTTCACGAAGTGCTACTTCTGGTTGTGGGATATGTTCCAGTACTTCAAACGAGATGGATAGGTCAAAGGATTTATCGGCAAATGGCAGGCGAAGTGCCGAGGCGTTGAGAACATCCTGAGACATCTCTCCATACCACTCTGGGTAAAGAGTCTGATCAATCCCGGTCACAGAATAGCCCTGCTCTTGTAACTTCTTGACATAAGCCCCCCTGCCAGTCCCTATATCGAGGATTCTTGATCCTTGGGTCGCATGTCTTATGACTGTAGAGAGCCGCTCCGGGACGATGTATGCACCCCAATACTGTGCAGAAACATTAATTTCAGCCAGGTTGCTGCGCGAGACATTGGTCTGCTGAAATTCAGAGTTTAGCCGGTGATCTTCGACAGAGGATTCACTAATTTGAATCGTTTTGATATATTTAGCCGGATTACCACCGACGATCGTATAGGGTGCAACATCGTTTATCACGACGCTACCGGCAGCAACTACAGCATGCTCTCCGATTGTGACCCCACCCAGGATGATCGCGCCACTCGCAATCCACGCCCCCTGCTTTATGTGGATAGGTTTCTCATAAATCATCTTCTGCCTATCCAGATTGAATGCTGCGTAATCGTGGGCACGCGCTAATACCATGACGCGATGGCCGAAAAAAGCATAATCTTCAATTATGATAGTACCGAAAGTCGAGCCTGCATTGATCAATGCATCGGCCAGATGAATATGGCTACCCAGGAAAATATTATGTGCACCGTGATACACGGTGAATCCATCAAACACATGGATATCTGTACCCTTGTGTTGAATTTGATCTAAGTATTGGCGCCCATTCATGTTCAACACGCCTTAAGAAACCTTATCCTGCTCACCACTGGTTTTGATTTCCCAGACTGCGTCCTGGTAATAAACACCATGACTGGATTGAGGGGCATAACCGGTATTGAACACATCAGACGATTCCACAAAAAACTCAATCGCCCTTTCGATACGATCTAATTCCTGTGAGCCGCTGCCGAGGATCAGCGTGAGATAATAGACACCTGGCACAAGCCGGAGCTTCCGGATGGTGCATAAAAAGGCACCGGATTGGACAGGTTCTTTGACCAGATCAGGCGCTTGCAAAGAGGGAGACAAAGCCGCCAGTCTATTACCTGTATAATCCTCGATTGAAATCCCAACCCGCGCGTTTGAAATCAGTTCATTATGGCAGAAGTGAATAACAATTTGTAATTCACCACCCATTCTTACGGTTACGGTCGAGGCAGAAGCCCCATCCACGGATAAATCTATCTCAGATAAGATACTATGGCTGCCCGGCACACGATTTGGATGAGTAACAAGAGAGGTAGCGCCATTTTTAGCGGAAGAATCACCGGCGCCGAGATATTTGGCAATTATCTTACCCGAGTTATCATAATCCCGCAATTTTCCGCTGTCGAACAA
>JAGDMX010000211.1 GCA_017860725.1 Chloroflexota bacterium
TTGGACGAAGCTGCCGCCTTGCGAGCGTTGGATGTTGTCAGGCTGCTGACCGAAAATACCCTGTGGTACCAAGCCGATTCCGAAGAAAAACTCACCGCTTCTGCAGTATTGCAAACCCTGCTCAAAGACAGCCAGGTACAGAGCTTCATTAAGGTTAACCGTTATCAGGGTACTCTGTGGTACAACCAGGAGTCTTTCGATGAAATGTTGTGGTGGCTGTTTGCAGCTTGTGTCGTACAGATCGGCTCATCCGTACCAGAGCAGGCTGATACGGATACTATCGAGATCGCCGTGGCAGAGCTGGCTGCGGCTTACCACCTTATTCAAAAGCTGGCATCTGCTCAAGAAAAATCAGAGTATAAAGTAGAGAAGCTGGTAGAAGCAGCCAAAAACTGAACGTGCCTTTTATAGCAAATCGATGCGGTTACTTGCAGCCGCATCGATTTGCTTTTTAATCCGCATAACCGATGCGGACGCTGTTGACTCCTTCGGCACGTCGCAAGTGCCGTTGAAAGACGCGGTCGGCACGCACACCACTATATTGACCGACAACATTTTGCAGGTCTGCTGTAACTTCCGGCTCCAGGTCTACACCGGTTGCCAGCCGCACCAGCCTAACTGCCTGGGCAGCGTAGGCTACGTTATTCTTCGGCTCAATGCGGTCAAAATCTTCGAAGTAGAACCCGCACGAGGTGAAAAATCGCTGGCGCTCGCGTTGCGCTTCCAACATCAAGTGCAGGCGGCGTACCTGTTGGCTAGTTAGAGTCCGGCCAGCCATTTCATTAATAAGATCCTCAGCGCAGCAGTCTTGCAGAATAACGTGGATATAGCGGTTGTTAAGCTCCCAGGGGTCCTCAACCAGCGAGCGGCACACCTCGAGATACAAGCGATCAATCTCTATGGCAAGCTGCTCGAAAGTGTAGCGCAGGCGAGTTTTCCAGCGGCCATCATTGGGTGTGCACGCGCAGTCCCCCACCCAGCGCCGCACGCCATGATGGCAGCTCCAGGAGGTTGGCTCGCGAATTTCCATGGTTTGCCGCGGCGGGTGGCTCTGCAGCCATAAGGCTGGAAATGTCGTTTGCATGCCCGCCAGAAAACCGCCTCCATCCACCAGGCGCGCCAGGAAGCGGTCGCGCATATACTGGTGGTGTCCATATAGCTCACCATCCGAAGCGATGATCATCATCTGCGGCTCGTTGCGTCGCAGCTTTTCCTTTTGGAAGCCGGAAAGGATATTATATTGCGCAAAGGAATCAGCGTTGGTCGTCGCCCCGGGGTCAAAGCTAATTCGGGCGCTTAGCTCACGCTGGTAGAAAAAAACCGTGATTGATCGGCCGCCCGGCAGATTTACCCGGTAAGGCTCGGTTGGGTCGATCTGATCCGCTCGGGCAGACCAGGGAGCGAGGATAGTGAATTCAATGCCGTGACGTGCCAGGACTTCCAGGGTTTCCATATCCACGGCTGCTTCCGGCAGCCACATTCCCTGCGGGCGCCGCTTAAAGCGATATTCAAAATCCGCTATTCCCCAGGCAACCTGAGTGACTTTATCGCGATAAGAGGCCAATGGCAAGATTGTGTGGTTATAGGCTTGAGCTATGGCGTTGCCAATTCCATGGCGGTGTACGTTTGCCTGATCCTGCTCATAAATCTTTCGACAGGTATCCGGGTCATGGTTTTCCATCCATGAAAGCAAAGTTGGCCCAAAATTGAAGCTGATCTGCTCAAAGTTACGCAACTCGGCGTTCGGCCGGTAACATTCGGCATGAATGCGTTCATTCCAATTGGAGAATGGAGCAGAACCGATTTCGTGGGGGATAACGCCAGTAAGAGGATCTTCGCGAGGAGGTTGATAGAAGTGAGCGTGAATACAGTAAGATAAGGAAGACATGCCTGGCTCCCGGAGCTAGAAGTTATCCATGACGCAGTCGAGGTGGGTAGAAATTTCTCCTGGCTCTGGGGGTAAGGCCTGGATTTATATATAGTTCAAACAAGTTCAACCCCCTTGTGAAAAAAATTTGAAAGCCCGCCGATAAACTTCTTCAGACGGAGATCATCCACGAAGAACTGCTTTGGTGCACACAAACCCTGGTCAATAGCTGGAAGCATCTGATAGATTTGGTATCCAAAGAAAGTCATATTGTCTAACAACCGTCACATTTTAACTGATCTTCCACAACTTGGGAAGGTGAATATTAATAGATTAATCACGAGAATTGTCTCTGCCACCAGACAATCGGTTAGAATATATGCAGATCCCGTTACAGCCAATTAGACACCACCATGCCCACGCGCTTGAATGAACTCTTCCTGGAAAACATCGACCTGTGGTTGCGAGAAATTTCCATCAGCGCGTGTGGGTGATTGAGTAAAAATTGATGACGTCAGTACCTGTACGTAGCCAATCTATAATGCGCATACCAGACGTAGAAAGGTGAGGATCCCATGGAAACACGACTCGTAAAAACTCGGGCGATCATCATGGCAGGCGGCGAGGGCTCACGGCTGGGCATTTTAACTGCCAAACGCACGAAACCCGCCGTGCCTTTTGCCGGCAAATACCGGATCATCGATTTTACGCTCTCTAATTGTGTTAATTCCGGCATCTTCGATGTGATGATCCTGGCCCAATACCGCCCACATTCGCTCATCGAGCACATTGGTGCTGGCGGCCCCTGGGATCTGAACCGTGACTTCACCGGCGGAGCGCGAATATTAACCCCTTACAAAGCACGCGGCTCGTCCGACTGGTATTTGGGGACAGCCGATGCGGTACAACAAAATTTCCTTTTCATTAAACAAAACTATCCCGACCTAGTACTCATCCTTTCCGGCGATCATATCTATAACATGAATTATGCCGAGATGGTCGCATTTCATCGCCTGCATGAAGCCGATGTGACGATCGCCTCGATTCGGGTGCCCCTGGCCGAAGCTTCGCGCTTCGGTATCCTGGGAGTAGACGCGGAACTGCGGGTTAACTCTTTTGTCGAGAAGCCAACCCAACCGCCATCCGACCTGGCGAATATGGGCGTCTATTTATTCAACTTGCATGTGCTGGATAAGATGTTGTGGGAAGATCACCTAGATAGCAGTTCTTCCCATGATTTCGGAAAAGACATCCTGCCACGCATGGTGCAAGGGGGGCGGCGAATCTTTGCTTTTCCATTCAGCGGTTATTGGGTAGATGTGGGCACCATTCCTTCCTATTGGCAGGCGCACATGGACCTTCTAACGGATCCTCCGCCGATCGACCTGAATAACCGGCGTTGGATCATCCACACCCGCACGGAAGAACGACCTCCGGTTCGGATCGCCCGCACAGCCAGCATTGTCGACTGCATGGTTGCTGATGGCTGTGTGATCTCTGCCGGTGCCCATATTGAACGCAGTGTGCTCTCACCGGGTGTAAGTGTCCTACCTGGGGCGATCATTCGTGAGTCAGTTATCCTGACTGATTCGATCATTGGCCCTGGTGCAATCGTCGAGCACAGTATCCTGGACAAGAAAGTAAAGATTGGAGAGCAGGCACATATCGGAGGCATTATCCCTGCTCAGCCGGCCATTACGACCATTGGGAAACACGCCGAAATCCCTGCCGGCATGACCATCGAACCCGGTGCAATCATCGGACCAGACGTCTATCCTGACGATTTCTCCACCAACCTGGTGCGAGGAGACGATTATATCCAAACCAAGAGGCTACCCTATGAATTATGATCGAGGATCTGGAATTATATTGCACCCCACCAGCTTGCCAGGCCTATACGGGATTGGTGACATCGGGCCGCAAGCTCATCAGTGGGTAAATTTCCTGGCTCAGTCAGGGTGTACACTCTGGCAAGTGCTACCCTTGGGACCAACCGGCTATGGCGATTCGCCCTACCAGTGCTTCTCCGCCTTTGCCGGTAACCCTTACCTGGTCAGCCCAGAGGCATTGTTAGAGGATGACCTGCTACAAGCCGACGATCTGGGCGATATGCCCGAATTCCCTGAAGATCAGGTAGATTTTGGTGCCGTTATTCCCTGGAAATTGGGGTTGCTCGATCGGGCATATACCCGTTTTCAGCAATCTGCTGATCAGGAATTGCACCAAGAATTTGATGCTTTCCAATCTGCCCAGGCAGACTGGTTGGATGACTTTGCCATTTTCATGGCGCTAAAGGAAGCACATGGCGGAGGCTCCTGGGTTAATTGGAGTCCTACGCTGCGTAAGCGTAATCCGCAGGCTTTAGAGAAAGCCCGCCGCCAGTATGCCGAAGCCATCCGGCGCCAAAAATTCCGCCAGTTCCTGTTCTTCCGCCAATGGAACAGCTTGCGCCGCCATGCCAATGAGCTCGGCGTCCGGATCATAGGCGACATCCCCATCTTCGTTGCTCATGACAGCGCCGATGTGTGGGCACACCCAGAGCTATTTTACCTGTTCGATAACGGCAATCCAATGCTCGTAGCCGGAGTGCCACCAGATTACTATTCGGAGACCGGCCAGTTGTGGGGCAATCCACTGTATCGGTGGGATGTCCATACTGCCAGCGGATATGCCTGGTGGCTGGATCGCATCCGGGGCGTCCTCTCGCAAGTTGACATCGTACGCATCGATCATTTTCGCGGATTTGCAGGCTATTGGGAGGTGAAAGGACGGGCTAAGACTGCGAAAAATGGACACTGGGTCCCGGCACCGGGCATGGATTTATTTAATACCATCCAATCTACTCTGGGTGAGCTTCCCATTATTGCAGAAGATCTTGGCGTGATTACCCCCGATGTTGTCGAATTGCGCGATCACTTCGGCTTGCCTGGCATGAAAGTCATTCAGTTCGGTTTCACTTTCGGTCCCCTGGATCCCTTCCTGCCACACAATCATGTCAAAAACTGCGTGGCGTATACCGGGACGCATGATAGTGACACGGCACGCGGCTGGTACGATCGTGTTTCGGAGCAAGAAAAAGATTTCTTCAGGCGCTACCTGGCCCGGGATGGTCATGACGCTGCCTGGGATATGATCCGCGCGGTCTGGATGTCCGTGGCTGATATTGCGATTGCACCGATGCAGGATTTTCTTGGGCTGGGCAACGAAGCGCGCATGAACTACCCCGGCAACCCAAGTGGGAACTGGAACTGGCGCATGCCGGCGATGGCACTCAACACCACCCTGCTAAACCGGCTGAAAGAAATCAACTACCTGTATGCCCGAATGCGATTGGAGCCACCAAAATACATGCCTGGTTCTGGCACTATAGCATAGTCCCGAGACCATTTCCCAGCGTGGAAAGTAGAATCCCTTCTGCCAATAAATAAGACAGGGGGGATTAATTTATTCAAAGGTCAATGTGTGGCGCAGGCAATGCAGGGATCGAAAGCTCGCACCACGCGGCCGACCGCCCGCTCCAGCTCCAGGTTGATGCGGTCCGTGTTAATATAACGATTGGCGGCCACGTTGAGCGCCCTTTCGATTGCCAGCATATTA
>JAGDMX010000034.1 GCA_017860725.1 Chloroflexota bacterium
CGGTTGGATTCACTTTGCCGACCCAAAAGTAGCCGCGGCTGTGCTGGTTATACAGGATAACAAAATCTTGCTGGTGCGGCGAGCCAACGATCCGCTGCGTGGATTGTGGACTCTGCCGGCGGGTTTTGTAGATGCAGGGGAGGATCCCGCTGAGGCGGCAGCGCGCGAGTGCCTGGAAGAGACCGGGCTGCAGGTGAAGATCACTGGCTTAATGGATGTCATCTATGGCCTGGAGCACCCGCGTGGGGCACATATTGTGATTGTTTACCGAGCCGAAGTGCAGGCGGGCTCGCTGATCGCCGGCGATGATGTCGACCGGGCGCGCTATTTCGAGCTCATCAATTTACCGGCTCTGGCATTCCGTAGCACACGGATTATTCTTGACAAATTGGATGTACTGTAAATAAATCGCTCATTTCCGTTTTGTGATACAATTTCTGCGTAATTGGGGCAAATGCTAATCCAACTCAATAATCATCATTCAATGATCTAGGAATATCTATCACCATAAGGAGAATAGAGATGAAACGCCATATATTAAAACCTGTCGTTTGGCTGGTTGTTTTTGTGTTGGCAGTCGGGATGGCCTGCCAGATTGGGGGTGGTGCTGCAGAGCCAACGGTTGCGCCCACCACCGAGCCAGCGGCGGTTAAGGAACCGACACAGGCTGCGCCCACGGAGGAAGCTCCTACCGAGCCAGCACCTACTGAGGAGACCAAAGCGGTTAAAGATTTGAAGGGAGTCAAGGATGCAGTGATCCAGGTTGAAGCCCAGGGCACTTTTATTGATCCGGAGTACGGCTACGTTCCTAATGCTGCGGGTCGAGGTTCGGGCTTCATTATCGACCCAAGCGGGATTGCGGTCACGAACAACCATGTGGTGACTGGTGCAGGCTTGCTCAAGGTCTGGGTTGGCGGGAATCAAGATGAAACTTACAATGCCAAGGTTCTGGGAGTATCCGAATGTTCCGACCTGGCAGTGATTGATATCGACGGCGATGATTTTGCGTACCTGCAGTGGTCGGATATTCCGATCGAAGTAGGCCAGGAAATGTACGTAGCAGGATTTCCGCTCGGCGATCCTGAGTATTCTCTGACCAAAGGCATCGTCTCCAAGTCCAAAGCGGATGGCGAATCGAATTGGGCTTCGGTGGATGCCGTGATTTCTTATGACGCCACCACAAATCCCGGCAACTCCGGGGGCCCGGTAGTGGATCCGGATGGTAAAGTGATTGCCGTACATTATGCCGGGAATGCAGATACGGACCAGGCATTTGGTATCTCGCGGGAGGTGGCGGAACCGGTCATCGAGGAGCTTTCCACTGGCAAGAACCTGGACACCGTCGGTGTGAACGGCACTGCGGTTCAGTCTGAGGACGGCACGGTTAGTGGTATCTGGGTATCTTCTGTGCAATCCGGTTCACCTGCAGATAAGTCCGGTATCGTGGCAGGCGACCTGATCCTGACTCTGGAAAACCTGGATCTGGCGACGGACAGCACAATGGCGGATTACTGCGATATCCTGCGTAGCCACGATGCGGGCGATACTTTGAGCGTCATCGTCTTACGACCCGGTACGGGCGAAATCCTGGAAGGGCAGCTGAATGGGCGCGAGCTGGCTGTGACTGGCTCGATTGACACGAGTGGGCAGTCCAGCGGGCAAACTTCCGGCGGCACGGCGCAGGTTAACGAAAATGCATCCGCTTCGGGCGACATCTATTACACTGAGGCCTTTGACGGCGATATCAGCCAGACCTGGGAGTATTTCCTGACCAGCGGGGACGACAGCGCTTTATCCCAGACGGTGCAGGACGGCAAATTTGTGATTGAGATCGACCAGGAGCAGACCTACACTTATTTCCTGTTCAAAGACTGGCTCTTTACCGACCCGCGACTGGATGTGCGGGCAATAAACAAGGGAGTCAATACCAACTTTGTCGGGCTGGTTTGCCGTTCTTCCGATCAAGGCTGGTACGAAGTGGATATCCTGAGCAGCGGAGTGTATTACTTCTATTATGTTGACCAGAATTACAAATACACTCAGATATGGAACGGAGGCTCGCAGCTGGTTAAAACGGGTAGCGCAACCAATGATTACACCCTAATCTGCAGTGGCGATACACTGACCCTGGGGATCAACGGGACTGAAGTGAAGTCCCTCAAGCTGTCCGGTGGATCCTATCCGGTTTTGACCGACGGACAGGTAGGCCTGACGGTTTCATCTACAGATAGCACACCGGTGATTGTCGAATTCGAAGAGTTCGTCATCAGCGTGCCATAGCTCGTTATTAGATTAACAAAGTGAGGCGGTAAACCAGTAAATCCTTGGTTTACCGCCTCTATAATTGATAGTCACCGGGGCTTATCAGCCTTTCGAGGTATTTATTCCGGTCTGGTCGGTGCGACTGTTAACATATTGCACCAACTCCCGGGCAGAGTGGAGTGTGCCTTCGCTCACCTCGCCCATCATCTGCGCTAATTCCACCAGGCGCGCTTCGCCTTGCAAAGTGGCTACGCTGGTGGTGGTACGTCCCTCTTCAACTTGTTTCTCGACACGAAAATGTTGCTCACCATAGGCGGCCAGCTGGGGCAGGTGCGTGATGCACAGCACCTGGTGGCGGCGTGCCAGCCCCCACAGCTTTTCGCCAACCACGGTCCCCACCCGCCCACCGATCCCCTGGTCAATCTCGTCGAAAATCAGCGTGGGGATCTGGTCGGCCTGCGCTAAAACGTTCTTGAGAGCCAGCATCAGGCGGGAAGTCTCGCCACCGGAGGCGATTTTGACCAACGGCTTGAAGCCCTCACCCGGGTTGGGGGCGATCAGGAACTCTATCCGCTCCAGGCCGTACGGACCAAATGCCACTTTTGATTCATCTTCCAAGGAAACTCCCTGTGAATCCGGCTCCTGCTGGAAGTCGACCTGGAAACGCGCCCCGGACATACGCAGGTCAGCGAGCTCGGTTTCGATGCGCTGCTCCAACTGGCTGGCAGCCTGGTGGCGGCGAGCAGAGAGCGCCTGCCCTTTCTCAGCCAACTCAGTAAGCAGAAGATCTTGTTCGGATTGCAGGCTATCGATGCGCTCACTGGCATGGGTAATGGCATCCAGCTCGCGGGCGGCGTTATCGGCAAACTCCAGCACCGCTAGGATAGTGTCGCCATACTTGCGTTTCAATGTTTGGATCACTCCCAGCCGCTCTTCTACCTGGTCCAGGCGGGTGGGATTGAATTCAATGCTCTCTAAATAATCCCGCAGGCTGCGTGCCAGGTCATTCAAGCTCTCAAATAAAGCCTGTGCTTGCTCCTGGAGACTCGTTTGTGATGAATCCAGTCTCGCAAGGCTGGTCAGGGCATGCTCGACCTCACCGATCATATCGCTGGCGGAGGGTGATTCGGGTGTGCCCTCATCCAGGGTCATCAGGCTTTCTTGAGCCAGCTTGGCCAGCGCTTCGGCGTTGGTTAGCCGGTTGCGTTCCTGGCGCAGCTCCTCTTCTTCGCCGGGTTGCAGGCGGGCCGTCTCGATTTCTTTAATCTGGTAGCTCAACATATCGACCCGGCGGGCGGTGTCACGCTCGGCCTGGTGGAGCTGCTCCAGCTCGCGACGGACGCTCTGCAGGCGCTGGTAAGTTTGTGAATAGCCCGAAAGCAAGTCACGCATGGTTGGACCAGTTGCCCCCGGAGACTCGGAGGCGATGGCAAAACGATCCAACAAGTTCAGATGCTGACTGACTTTTAACAACGAGAGATGTTCCGATTGCCCATGGATATCGATTAACTTCTCACCCAGCTCGCGCAGCAGAGTTGTGCTGACACTATGCCCGTTGACGCGGGCTACATTGCGGCCGTTGAGACGGATTTCGCGCCCCAGGGTTAGGAAGTCTGGCTCGTCAAGAAGCTCCTCGCGCTCCAGAATTTGGCGTATTTCCAGCGCACTGGCCTGTGGGATGCGGAAAGCCCCCTCAACGGTGGCGCGTTGCGCGCCGCTGCGCACCAGGGTTGCGTCGCTGCGCCCGCCCAGGATGGTTTCCACCGCATCGATAATAATCGACTTGCCTGCACCGGTTTCGCCGGTGAAGGTGATCAGGCCGGGTGAAAACTGCAAATCCAACCGGTCGATGATGGCGAAATTCTCAATATGGAGCTCGGTCAGCATGGTCTAACTTACCGGATCGAGATTCCTAACAAGCGGTAGTAAATCGTGGTGGATAGCGTTACGGCGTACAGACCCAGCCATAGAATTCCCAGATTGAATCCGCCAAAGAATATGCCAAGGAGGGACTGAAGCAGCAGCGGAACACAACCCAGCACTGCCGCGGCCGTCGCCAGCTGGAACAGGCGTTTGGAGCGTCGCCGTCCGACTGCGAAGCGGACGGCTTCGGCGATACCAATTGCCAGGATCGGTGCCAGGAAAATAGTGAAAAACCCGAGAAATCGCACTAAGAAACTTCCAAAAAATGCCAGCCCAGCAGCAACCAAGATGGCAATGACATAATCATACCATTGGGCTGTCTCAAATTGCTTTTGCTGGCCACGCACACATTCTTTGCAGCGGTAGCCCGTAGGGGTCAACACAGCGCATTTGGGACAGATTGGTTTTTCGCAACGGTTGCAGCGCAGGTTGGTAGCTACATCCGGGTGATTGGCGCAGTAATAAGTGGGTGCATCGTCGGTCATCGTTGTCGTCCGGTTGAAGGATTTTGATACAAATAAGGGGTGAGATTACGGTAAAAGTAATCGGGATCCTGGAAGCGTATAAATTGAGTGGTATGCTCACTGGCGCAAGCTTCCACTTGGTCGCCATCTTCTAGCTCGATTGGAAGCTGCCCATCTGGGGAGAGCACCGCTTGGTGATCGGTGTAGACCGTAATGCTAACGGAAGAGCCCTCCGCCAAAACGATTGCCTGGTCGATGGATAAGTGCGGGGCAACTGCCACGAGCAGGATATTGCGCAGCGTGGGTGGCAGTATCGGCCCACCGGCGGCCAGGGCGTAAGCGGTGGAGCCGGTAGGCGTGGCAGCGATCAGTGCATCGGCGACATAAGTGGCCAGGAATCGCCCGTCCACATAGGCTTTCAGATGTACCGGCCGGACCATTTGGCCTCGGCTGACTACGATTTCATTGAGTACATCCCATTTCCCCAAACATTCCCCGCGCCGATACTGCATGGCCGACAGCATCATCCGCTGTTCCAGCCAGTAATCGCCTGTCAGCAGGCGCGGCAGGATTTCGCGCCAGTGGTGATGATCAATCTCGGTCAGGAAGCCGAAGCGCCCCAGGTTGATGCCGAGGATTGGAACGCAGGCAGGACCGCAGAGATGACCGGCGCGCAGCATAGTGCCATCACCACCCAATGCGATCAGCAGGTCAATTTGCCCGGCTGCCACCATCTTGCGAACGTGCTCTTCTTGAAGGAGACCGGTCACCGCTGAGAGTCCGTTTTCGCGCAGCGATTCGGCCACCAATTCGGCTTTGGGGCGGGCCTCTGGCATTTGGGGATGGATGACGATGGCGACTTGCTTTAGGTTAGCGATAGGTTCGGGCATATCAGCGCAATTATAGCAGGTTCATTCTAATCTCTGGTCGCAGATCGAGCGGTAGCCGCAGCCGCGGCAGCGTCCAGGTGATTCGTGCGAGCGGGAAATCTGCCCCTCGGTAGAACAGCGGCGCATCTCGGTTAATAGCTGCAACAGGGCAGTCTCCAGGCCCGGGGTGTAATCCACGGCAAAGGTGCGTTCCGGGTAATGGATGAGACCATAAGCAGGCCGTTTGTCATATGTAACTTGCACTAGGCGGCAGTAAGCCGCCAGCTGGTACACGTGGCTCTCATAAGGATGGGAAGGAGCCTGGCTGGATTTCACCTCGACCGGTATGATTTGGTTGCCTTGCTCTACCAGGTAGTCGGGGCGCCCTGTCAGGCTGATTTCGGGGTCAAAAAGTGGTGCCTCAACCATTTTCCAACCTCGGGTATCGGAGTAGATGACACGCCCAGTGGGTAAACCGCTGGTTTGCCGGCGGCGGTTTGCGATGAGAATCAACAAAATTGCTATGATAAGCAGGATCAGCGCAGGGATGATCAGCATCGCGTCCTCATGATGACAACGCGCTGATTGCCGACACAATGACCAGAATTGCGGCTAGCAACAGGAGCAAATAACCGAGCCGTCGTATTATGACCGTCCCATAGGCCTGGCGACCGTGGGATTGGTGAAATTGGCTACCTTGTTCTAGCGCAGCCTGGTTTTCAGGAGTGTAGCCTTGTAACCGGTACCACCAGGCCCGGCGGCAGTATAGATACGCCCCAATATCGGAGGCGCGAATCACTTTCATGGGAGACAAAGTGAGCGGGCAGGCAAAGACTATCGAAGCCGGCTCAGGTGCCAGGATTACCGGTCCGGGAAAGCTCAGTTTCCAGGCGCTTCAGGCTCTGTTCCAGCATTTCCTGACGCAGGCTGATGGTCATGTCTCCGCGGGTGCGCTCGGTGACGCCGCGCACGATATCTGTCAGGCGGCGCAGCCCACCCGTGATGGCGTCCGGGTAATCCATGGTCACCAGGATGGCATAGATGTCATCCATATGGCTGAGCAAGCGCTCGGCTTCCTCGGAATGCCCATGACGCAGGATATCCAGGCAGCGGCGACGCAGCTCGCCGGCCGCCTCGGCCAGGCCTTGCATGTAAGTGGCGGACTCCAGGTCAAGCTCTTCCGGCGTTGGCAGCTTACTGCTGCGGATCAGAGCAGAGACGATATTGGCTTCGGCATATTCCTTTAAGGCATCCTGGGTATAACCGGCATAATAGAGGTCCGGGTATATCGCCAGGTTTTCTCGCAAGGATTTCACCAGCAGGCGTGCTTCATTCAGGTTCGATTGAGCGGTTGCATCCTCGTCGCGATGAACGGCGCGAATGGCGTTAGCGCAATGGCGAGTAAGAGCACGCGTTTGCGTTAATGCCTTGTCCCGCGCAGCTGTGCGGGCGTCAAAAGATTGGCGGATTCGATCGGCAATATCTTCTAGATTTCGCATGCGATTACTTGTTCGGGGGTGAGTCGGTAGGAGGATTTGGACGGAAAAGCAGGTTGGCCAGGGATGGATCGCCCGGAACGACGATCTCGCCAAAAGCTGCCTCATATTTTGCCAGGTTTTCACTCAGCGCCCGGTGGAAGAGCTTGGCCCCTAATGGTGACATGACGAGGCGCGAGCGGACGCGTGCCGAGCCTGTACCCGGCACCAGGTGGGCAAAATCGAAGATCAACTCGGCTGGTGAGTGGGCAATCCGCACCAGGTTGACATACTCTGCCTCCAACCCGGCTGGGATTTCCAGCGGGGGGTGCTGAGGGATATTTGGTTTAGGTGGTTGGTTGGACATCGCTAACACTCCTGAAACCAGAGTGACTGCCCGAATGGCAGCCACTCTGATTTTGGGATAACCGGATTTTTAGAAGGGGATATCTTCATCCCCGGCAGGCGCAGGTGCGCCGGAATAGCTGCCGGCCTGGAAACCACCTTCCTCTTCACTACGGCCTAGAAACCGTACGGTGTTGGCCGAGACTTCGTAGGAGGCTCCCGGGCCGTTCTGGCCCTGCCAGATGCGCGGTCCGCCGGTCTTGGGATCGGGAACCAGGCGGCCTTCAATCAGTACGGAGCGGCCCTTACGCAGGTATTGGGAGCAGGTTTCAGCCTGCTTTCCCCAAACAGATACCCGGAACCAGATGGTCTCTTTCACTTGCTGCCCATCCGAGCCAGTATACTGCCTGCTGGTAGCGACGCTCAGGTTTGTCACCGCCTGGCCGCTTGGGGTATAGCGCATCTCGGGATCGCGGCCGAGATTCCCAACAATAATGATGGTGTGGTACATGGGGACTCCTTTCCTGGTGAGCGGTCTGTCTTGGGTTCCGGACGAACACCGTCCGGGGCAGATCCATCGGTTCACTCACCGGTATTAAGAGATATTTTACTCTACCTTATGGAGGTGTAAAGGGTAGTATTAATCGTTACGGAATTGCAGGCAGTAGTGATGGAAAGTATTGCTCACCCAGGCGTTGCCCAATCCGTAAGGAGCCAGGCGGATATCATCCTGGCACCAGATGCGTTCATCTTTGAGGGTATATGTGTGACTTAGATGCCCGGCTAAATCCCAGGCCAGCGGGTAGATTTTGCCTTTCTTTTTAACATTCTTGACGATGATGGTCAGGTATGCCCTCGGCTTCAGGAAGGGTTTCAGGTTGGCATATATCTCGATCAAGCTGGCGAGAAATTGATCATAATCATCCAGGTTTCCTAGATCGGCTGGGTCATCTGAGTAATACACATCCAAGTTAGCTGTCTCCCGCCGGTTTTTCTGGGTGTGAGCGCCCTGCTCGCGCAGCATATTCCAGTAAGGCGGGGAGGTGAGTACATAATCGACTTGCGGAATTGCGTATTGAGCGACCAGATCTGCAATGCACGCGGCGTTACCCTGAATGACTTCAGCTACCCATTGACCGGGGTCTTCTCCCAGGGCAGCGCGCTCCTGTTCCACTACCTGTCGAGCGATGGCGGCATAGCTTGGATTGAGCTCGATGCCATAGCTGTGCCGCCCCAGGCGCAGGGCTGCCACCAGGGTGCTACCGGTGCCGGCCATCGGATCCAATACCGCCTGGCCGCGCCGGGTGAAGAACTCGATAAACTCTGCCGCCAGCGTCTCAGGAAATTTGGCCGGGTGGCGCATCACATCTTTGCGGCGCGGTGGTGGATTGTGAATAAACCACGATTTCTGGAATTTTAGCCAGCTTTTCGGGTCCAGGTCGTTTAAGCGGTTGTGGAATGGGCGCTTGGGCATCGTAGCGTTATTGCTCATTCCCCGACCTCATAGACATCCAGGTCGGAAAAATTAACGGTCATGGTGTCTTCCCCGGCAGCTCGGGCAAAAACACTGATTGTGCCTTTGAGCATAGTGCCGTCCCGCACTGTGAACTGGTACAGGTCGTTGATATAAAAGCGCATTTCTTTGCCTTGGGCGTAAACAGCCAGGCGTGAGATACTCGGCGCGCCTGGCGGGACAGCCCCACTGTACATTGGCGCTTGAGGCGCCGAGGCGTTTCCCTGGTAGATGCGATCCAGGCGAGTGCGGCCATCGCAGGTTAGGGCAAAACGATAATAGCTCACATCAGAAGATAGGCGCAGCAGCAAGCCATACTGGTCTTCCCCACGGCAAATGCTGGGATTGGCAGTGACTTCGAGGTAGAAATCGCTCAAAGATGTTTCCTGGCGGGTGCTATACAGATACCCTTGTGGCTGGTTGATGGCGATGGACAGTTCGTTTTTCCCCAAGGCTGTGCTGCCAGCCTGGCTGCGACCGAGGGTCCACAGGTCGGGGTCGTTAAAGTCATCGCTGAAGAGCAGCGCTCCATGTTCGGGGCCAACTACTGCGGTTGGAGTGCCAATCGCAGATGGTGTGGGAAACATGGTATAGGTCGGCGTTGGCGGAAACCAAACAAACGTTGGGGTCGCCGTCTCTGTGGGGGCTGAGGTTTCCGTTGGTAATGGTGGGGGCGGGGTAGTCAGGGGTAGGCAAGCTGCCAACAGAGCCAGCAGGATCATCATACAGGTCGCCCCGAGCGTCAATTTCATGGCATTAGTTTACCATGCAGTAGGATAAGCTGAAGTAAAATAAGAACAGCAGGCCATTACCCATACTGAACAAGGAGCAACCGTGCGAAAAAAAGGAATCCTCATCACCGGCGCTGCTGGCGAGATAGGTGACGCGCTGATCCGCAGCCTGGCATCCCGGGATCAATACCAGATCATAACATTGGATGTCCGGCCTTTGCCGACAGAAACGAGCAGTTTGGTAACGCACATCCAGGGGGACATCATGGATCAATCCATGCTGGCACGCCTGGTCAGCGAGTATGAGATTGCGACTATTTACCACCTGGCAGCATTGCTGTCAACCCGAGCCGAGTTCACGCCGGAAGCCGCGCATAAAGTGAATGTTGAAGGAACCTTGGGTTTGCTGAAACTGGCCGCCGAGCAATCTCAATGGCGCGGTGAACCCGTTTTGTTTATCTTCCCCAGCTCGATCGCGGCATATGGGATGCCCGACCTGGAGACAAAAGCCAGATTTCCCCATGTGCGTGAGTGGGAGTGGAATTACCCGAAAACAATGTATGGCTGCAATAAGCTGTATTGCGAGCTATTGGGAATTTACTACAGCCAGCATTTTCGCCAATTAGCGGCCGATCGCCCGGTGATGCTAGATTTTCGCGGCGTGCGCTTCCCGGGGTTAATCAGCGCTTTTACGGTACCCAGTGGCGGTACCAGCGATTATGGCCCGGAGATGTTGCATGCTGCCGCGCAACATCTCCCTTACGAGTGCTTCGTCAGCCCGGAAGCCTGCATCCCGTTTATGGCTATGCCGGACGCCGTGATAGCCCTGACCCATTTGGCGAATGCACCCCAGAGCGCCCTTTCACGCCGGGTGTATAACGTTACCAGCTTCAGCCTGACTGCGGCCGAGTTTAAGGATTGGGTTGTGAAATATTTCCCTGATGCCCAAATTTCCTTTAAGCCGGATCTTAAACGCCAGGGAATCGTTGATAGCTGGCCGGCCGGGCTGAACGACAACGATGCCCGCCGGGATTGGAGTTGGAAACCGGAGTATGACGTGCAGCGTGCTTTCTCTGAATACCTGGTTCCCAATATCCGCAATCGCTACCAGGGTTAATCCAGTATGGCTAGAAGTTCTATCGGTCAATCCAGACCGGGGCCGATTGTTCTGTTTGGCTCCGGAGAGACCTCACCAAGTGGACGTAAGGTCTTCGACCAGGTGCTCCACCGCCTGTATCAACCACCCAACATTGCCTTGCTGGAAACCCCGGCCGGGTTCGAACTGAATTCGGACAAGGTGATCGGACGGGTTATGGATTTTATTACTCACCGATTGCAAAATTACAACCCGCAGGTATTCCCTGTCCCGGCGCGCCAACGCGGCACACCGTTCAGCCCGGATAATCCCGAAATTCTAAATCCATTGTTGGACGCTGACCTGATCTTTATGGGTCCGGGCAGCCCTTCCTATGCGGTGCGCCAGCTCAAGGACAGCCTGGCGTGGCAGATGATGATCGCCTGTCATTATCTTGGAGTTGGATTGGTGCTGGCCAGTGCAGCAACGGTGGCAGTAAGTGCCTATTCGCTGCCGGTCTATGAGATCTACAAAGTCGGTGAAGACCTTCACTGGAAAGCGGGTTTGGACCTGTTTGGCCTGTATGGCTTGCCGCTGGTGTTTATTCCGCACTGGAACAACAATGAAGGCGGTCAGGAGCTGGATACCAGTCGTTGCTTTATGGGGCAAGCGCGCTTCGCTCGCCTGGTTGAATTGCTACCACCCGGCTTGACGGTATTGGGCATTGACGAAAAAACTGCCTTGATGATGGATCTGGACCTGGGAGTTTGCCACGTGGCCGGTTTAGGAGGAGTTACATTAATCCACACCGGGCACGAACACCCGCAGGCCTCGGGCCTGCAGGAATTATCTGGGACGGGCCTTCCAGAGTTGGCTGAGCAGCGCGAGAGCCACATCCACATCTATCACAGCGGGGAGACATTTCCGCTGAGTGAATGTTGCCCGCTCGTCACACCGGAGTCAGGGATGGGTGTCCCGCCAGTGGTCTGGCAGCAGGTGATCCAAAGGCGAGAAAAACTCGAGCATCAGCGCTCGCAGATGCAACTCCAGTTAGCGCCTGCCGAGGTGCTGGCTCTGGTAGATCAGCGGCAAACCGCTCGCCAGCGTAAAGATTGGGTTGCCGCCGACGATTATCGCAAGCGCATCACCGAGCTGGGCTGGCAGGTGCAGGACACGCCCGAGGGACCTAAAGTAGAACCAATCTAAACTAGGAGCAACTATGACCACAACGCTAACCGTTGGCTACATTGGTCTGGGATTGATGGGAAAATCGATGGCTCGCAACATCTGCAAAGCAGGCTTTCCCCTGGTGGTCCATAACCGCAGCCGAGCTGCAGTGGATGAACTGGTGGCAGAAGGCGCAAAAGCCGCCTATACTCCGGCTGAGGTGGCAGCGCAGTCGGACTTCATCTTTACAAATTTGCCTGACTCGCCGGATGTTTACCAGGTGGTATTAGGGGTCAATGGGATTATCGAAGGGGCGCATCCAGGGTCAATTTTTGTGGATAATTCGACTATCAAGCCGGCTGTCACCCGTGAGATTGCGAGAGCTCTGGCTGAGAAGAATGTGCTCAGTCTGGATGCGCCGGTCAGCGGGGGGGATATTGGTGCGCGCAACGCTACCCTGACGATCATGGTTGGAGGACCGGCAGAAGCTCTGGAACGTGTCATGCCAGTGTTTCAGGCGATGGGAAAGAGCATCACCCACGTGGGGGATGCGGGTGCCGGGCAGATTGCCAAAGCCGCCAACCAGATCATGGTGGCGGCCCAAATGGTGGCGATGGGAGAGCTACTGATTTTTGCCAAAAAAGCTGGAGCCGATCCACAAAAGGTGATTGAGGCGATCCGCGGTGGGGCAGCACAATGCTGGACGCTGGATGTCAAGCCGCCGAGATTATTTTCCGGCAACCGGGAGCCGGGATTCAAGGCTTATATGCAGGCCAAAGATTTAGCTATTGTCATGGAGACCGCGCGCCAGTATGGCATCCCACTGCCTTCAGCGGCTGTAGATGCACAGCTTTACAATGCCATGCTGGAGATGGAGATGGCCGGCAGCGACAACTCTGCCGTGATCGGAGTGCTGGAAGCGCTGGCAGGGGTAAGGCTATTAGACTGATAAGCCTTACCCCCGCTTTAGTTGTCTAAGTTCTATTAGGATCACCACTTTCCTTCTGCCAGGAGGGAGCATGGGGGGTGGTGCCTTAATTCAAAAAGCGATCTACACTTTCCTGCAACCTGTTTCAGGAAACTGCGTATATTGCTTTAGGATGTTAAGAACACTCGAGCTACCCTTGAATACACTACCGAAGAGCGAATCTTTGCCGGATAGCGAAGCTCAGTGGTTGGTCCAGGCAAAGCAAGGTGATTCGCAGGGATTTTCAAAACTGGTCGACGCTTACCAGCGACCGGTTTACAACCTGTGTTATCGCATGCTGGGTAATGCCGAAGACGCCGAAGATGCTGCTCAAGAGACATTCTTGCGTGCTTATAAAGCCCTGCGGCGCTATGACGACAACCGCCCATTTGCCACCTGGCTGCTCTCGATCGCAGCTCATTACTGTATCGACCAGCTTCGCCGCAAGAATCCTGCTGTGAAATCGATCGATGAAATGATTGTGCCGGATATCCCGGATCCTGCCCCGGACATGGATAGCCGGTTGAGCCGCAAGCAGGAACAACAGCGAATGCGGGCTTTATTAGAAACCCTTGACCCTACCGACCGGGCAGCGGTAGTGATGTATTACTGGTATGACTATTCTTACGATGAGATTTGTCAGGAGCTTGGTTTGACGCTGAGTGCGGTAAAGAGCCGCCTGCACCGTGCTCGCAAAGCAATGGCTGAACGTTGGAACGAGATGCAAACCATGCCTGTAACAATTGAGGGGAGGCAAATATGAATCATTATGAAGTAGAAGCCCTGATTTTTTCTAAGGAGCCCCTATCGCCTGCAGAGCGCACTGCGCTAAATATACACTTGCAGGAATGCCCGGAATGTAGCCGGTTATTGAGTGCCTGGCAGTGCGTGCAAAGTGAGATGCAGGCTGCTCCTGCACTGGATCCCCAACCGGGCTTCACGGCCCGCTGGCAAGCGCGCCTGGATTTGGAGCGTCAGCAGGATAGCAA
>JAGDMX010000212.1 GCA_017860725.1 Chloroflexota bacterium
ATCTCGCCTTCCATTACTTCGAACGAGACTTCGTCGATGGCGACGGTAGCGCCATATGTTTTTCTTAACCCTTCCACACGTACGATATCTTTCATAATACTCCTCCCATCTGGATTTTGTGGGTTGCACAGCAACCCACAAAATCCAAAGTAATCCTTTATTTGCTCTTCAAAATCGATTCCAACGCCTCCACGTGCTCCTGGAAGACCTGACGTCCTTCCGGGGTGGCGGCGACGTAGGTGCGCGGCTTGCGATCCACGAAGGTCTTGTTGACGGCGATGAAGCCGGCCTCTTCAAGTTTGCGCAGGTGGGCGCCCAGGTTGCCGTCGGTGACCTTGAGAAGGTCGCGCAGGTAAGAGAAGTCCACCTCGTTGCCTGCCTCCAGAGCGACCAGAGCAGCCATGATGCGCAGGCGCACCGGCTGGTGGATGGTTTCATTCAGCTCGGCCATCGCTTCACCACCTGTAACGGATATACAGGCCAAGGGCGATCATCCCGCCGCCGCCCAGGATGCCCATCCAGAGATAGAAATAGTCAGGGAACAGAAAGTAGCCGACCAACACCAGGGCGATGATGATCAGGCCCGGCCAGACGGGTGTAAAGTCGAGCAGCAGCCCCATGGCCATCCAGCCGATCATGACGAACAGGATGATGAAGGTAGTCAGTTGTTTCCCGTCGAGCGGCCAGGCGACTGCGATCGCGGCCAGGCAGTAAACGGCCAGGAGCAGCCAGACCAGGCCAATCCGCTTTGCCGTCGCACCTGCCGACGGGCTGCGCACACGCGTACTCATGCGCATGTTCAGGATGCCGGCCAGGGCGCTGCCGAGGATACTTATCCCGATCCAGATATAGGCGACGATTGGGCCGGACAGGAACTGGGTGCAGGTGAAGCCGATCAGCCAGACGACGCCGGTGACGATCAGGGAGACGTGGGCGCCGCTGCTGGCAATCGAGCGGCGGGTCTTCTGGGTCATCTTTTGGATGGCATCCAGGGCTTCTTCGGCTTCGTTAGGGGAGATATTCATTGGATAACTCCTTTAGAGTACTCTATACTACAGAGTATTCTATACTATTTATTTTGCTTTGTCAAGAGGGGAATTTCGAGGAAGTCAACACCTTATAAAAACAGGAGCAAACACAATGATACGTAGTTTTATTAAAGGCCATTTTTTGCTATACTATATTTGGGCAATTTCACAAGCTGATTAGTCGCCATCCAAGTTTTCAGGTATTTTTCGAACCGGAGGCCAAACTGTTTCCCAACCTCCTGGCTACCAAGCTTTACATCCCCCCGAGGCGCAAAAACCTTGTTGCCCGCCCACGTCTGATTCAAATCCTTAATGATGCCTGGGAGCAAGATAAAAAGTTGACCCTGGTCTCGGCCTCGGCTGGATACGGCAAAACTACGCTGGTCACGGAGTGGCTGGCTGCCACAATCCCCTCCTTTATCCAAGGGAAAGAAAGCGGCGACGAAGTGCGTCGCTCGCGGGTGAGGGCAACCTGGCTATCTTTGGATAAGGCTGATAATGACCCGGCCCGCTTCCTGGCCTATCTCATCGCTGCGCTGGGACAGGTTGATACGCGCATCGGAGAAAGAACGCGGGCGTTGCTCCAATCTCCCGGACCACTGCCTCCAGAAGTCGTGCTCACTACGTTGATCAATGAAATCGCGGTCGTACACGCGCCGTTTATCCTGGTGTTGGACGATTATCACGTGATCCAGGCCTTGCCGATTCATCAACAACTAGATTTTCTGGTGGAACACCAGCCGCCGCAGATGCACCTGGTCATCATTACCCGCGAGGACCCGCCTCTGCCCCTGGCCCGTCTGCGGGCGCGTGGGCAGATGGTGGAAATTCGCCAGGATGACTTGCGCTTTTCACCCGCTGAGTGCGCGGACTTCCTACAACGGGTGATGGATCTTGATCTCACCCAGGGTGATATCATCGCCCTAGAGCGCCGGACTGAGGGTTGGATCGCCGGCTTACAGCTCGCCGCCGTATCGATGAAGGGGCGCGCTGACCTGTCGAACTTCGTCGAGGCTTTTACTGGCAGCAGCCATTACATCCTGGATTATTTGATCGAGGAAGTGTTCGAGCGACAGCCGGTTGAAGCGCAGGATTTCCTGCTTAAAACCTCCATACTGGATCGCATGTGCGGGCCATTGTGTGATGCGGTCCTAAATCGTACGGGCAGTCGCGATCTGCTCTACCGTCTGGAACATGCCAATCTGTTTATCATCGCGCTTGACCAAACCCGCACATGGTATCGATATCATCGACTATTTGCTGAGTTATTACGCCAGCGCCTGCAAGCCAGCGACACTTTGTCTGAAGATGAGCTTCATCGTCTCGCCAGCGGATGGTTTGCCACCCAAGGGTTCATCCCCGAAGCGATCCAGCATGCACTGGCAGCCTCCGATTGGAACCGAGCAGCGGCGCTGATCAGCGATAACAGCGTCCCAATGCTGAGAAGCGGAGAATTGATGACCCTGCTCGGCTGGCTCAAAGCTTTGCCAAACGAAGTCATCTTCACCCGCCCGGAACTATGCCAAAACTATGGTTGGGCGTTAACCCTGACGGGGCAGCTTGATGCAGCGGACATTTATTTACAACAGGCAGAGAACATCGCTGGCGATGACGAGAGGCTGCTTGGCCCCATCCTGGTTGCCCGGGCATACCACCTGCGCGTTGGCGGGGATATCTCCCTGGCGATCGATTACGCCTGGCGTGCTTTATCCATCCTTCCGCAAGCAGATGCACTTTCACGCGGCCTGGCAGCGCTTACACTTGGCCTGGCTTATTGGAATAAAGGAGATTTTCAGGAATCTGAACGGGCATTCTTGGAGGTGGACCGAGCCGCCCAGCAATCCGGAAATCATTACGCCCGGATGACCGCTCTGACTTACCTGGGGAATATCCAGGCAGTTTTTGGGCACCTTCACAGGGCAGCCGAGTTGTGCCATCAAGTGATCCAATCGGGAGGGCCATCAGCACCGGTTGCACCTGCCCATATCGAATTGGCGGCACTTTTTTACGAGTGGAATCAATTGCACTCAGCGATCCAGGAGGTGCAAATTGGGATCGAGCAGAGCCAACATACCGGCAATCCGCTGATCCTTTTAGATGGTTACCGCACCCTGGCAATCATCCAGCAAGGTCGTGGTGAAGCTAAGGAGGCGCTTTCCACGCTTAAAAAAGCTGACCAATTGGTCGAGAGCCACCAGGTTTCCCCGCTCGGGCGCTTTCGCATCGCTGCCTGCCACGTCCAGGTGGCACTGGCGCAGGAAGATCTCACCACCGCTCAGTTATGGGCGGAGCAGGTGAGCGAGCCCACCGATATTTCTCTCTTTGACCCCTGCCTTGGGCTTACCCCTGTCCGGATCCTGCTCGCCCGTCAAGATAAAACAAAGGCTGCGGAAAGGCTCAATGAACTCTACGATACTGCATGCCAAAAAGGCTGTGGCGCCGGGATGGTCGAAGTACGTCTTCTGCAAAGCCTGGCTGCGGATACCCCAGAGAATGCGCTCCATTTTCTGCAAGATGCGTTGAAAATGGCGCAACCAGAAGGCTTCCTGCGCACTTTCGTGGATAAAGGCAAGCCAATGGAGGCGCTGCTCGAAAGGTTACGCTCCCAGGGGGGAGAGCTGAAAGAATATGTCCAGGCTATCCTGGCAGCTTTTGGGGGTACAGGTCGGTCTGCGCCCCAGGGGATGCTGGTCGAGCCGTTGAGCGAGCGTGAGCTGGAGGTATTGAGGCTGTTGGCGCAGGGGCTTTCGAATCGGGAAATCGCCCAGCGCCTGGTGGTCACGGTTGGCACCGTCAAAAGCCATGTGCACACCATTATCGACAAACTGGGGGTGAGCAGCCGCACCCAGGCGGTTGCCCGGGCCAGGGAGCTGGCGCTTCTTTAATTCCTATTTTTTAAATTCAAAAAGGTGCGGCATCACCGCACCTTTTTGAATTTAAATCTATCCCCCGTTCTATCTTTCGATAGATGACAATCTATCCATTTGCTTGCTATATTGGGGACAGTAATAACGAAAAAAGAAAGAAGGAAAAAATGAGTACAACAGGAAATGTCCAAAAATCTGTATCTGCACAAGATGTAAGAGAGCAACGCAAGCTGCAGCTCGCCGAGTATGTGGCGCAGCAACCTCCATCCAAGCAGGTGTTTCACCGCTGGATGAAGGCCTTGGAGATCGCCAGCCTGGTGATCGTCGCGGCTTTATTCATCCTGGCGCTGGTCCTGTCGTTTAGCTGGAGGAACGTGCAAACGCAAGCAATTCCAACCGCCTGGTTCGTCTTCGCTGGAAGCATTTCTCTCAGCATGCTGTTGGTGGGGCTGCACACTGTCATTTTGCGGGCGTTCCCTCCGGTTGGCGGGCTGTCATATTCCATCGCACGCAGCTATTCTCCAATCAGTGCTGCGGCCAGGCAATCGAAGTTCGTCAGCGGTCGTGCGGCAGCAAACCTGGGCTGGGGAACAATTGTTTTGGCGCTGGTCACAGGCGCGTTCTGGGGCGTATTTGCCTATGCCGCCTGGACGGTGAACCTGGCCATCCTGGCGCCCATGATCACCTTCCTGGGCGTGCTGCTTGGCGTGGTGATTGCCGTCTCGATTATCTACTCAATCATCCACTCCGTCTACCGCTCGATCTCTCACTCTCACTAACCGTTGTTCCCGGATGAAAGGGAAGCAACCCATGCTGCAAATCGAGATCCGGATTAAAGGACACATCAATCCGCAGTGGTCGGAATGGTTTGGGGGGTTGACCATTCGCCATTCTGACCCCGACGAGACCTTAATCGCCGGCCTGGTCCCGGATCAGGCCGCCCTTTATGGGATCATCTCCCACTTACGCGATTTGGGTTTGAAGCTGACCTCGGTGAGCAGTGAGGAGGTCCAGGAGAATTTTTATGAGCACAACCGATAACGATGATCGGCGCCATCCGCACGCTTGTGACGCAGGCGCGCGGCGAGTGAAAGGAAGGAAAAAATGTACAAGCGGTTGTTAGTATCTATTCTAATCGTCATCATGTTCGCCTGGTCGCTGGCACCGGTCAGACCGTCTCTGGCGGCGCATCTCCAGCCTCGGGAGCAAGCTATCGCATTGCAATTCAGTGAGGGTCCCAGCGACCCGGCGGAGCTGGAAGCGTTTTTAGATCCCGTGATGCGGGCACAGATGGAGGAGAACCATATCGCCGGGGCGGTCGTTTCAGTCGTCAAAGATGGCGTGCTGCTCTTCTCACGCGGATATGGCCTGGCGGATGTGTCCGCGAATAAAGCGGTCGATCCGGAAATAACTCTCTTTAACATCGGTTCGATCGCCAAGACCTTCGCTTTTACCGCCGTCATGCAGCTTGTCGAGCAGGGCAAGCTCGACCTGAACGCCGATATCAACACGTACCTCGATATCAAGATCCCCGC
>JAGDMX010000213.1 GCA_017860725.1 Chloroflexota bacterium
GAGAAACAAGATGCCAGATAAAATCCTGATTGTCGAAGATGAGCCGACCCTGCAAGAAACCCTCGCCTATAATCTATCTCGCCAGGGATACCTGGTAGATAAAGCCAGTGACGGCAAGGCCGCCCTCACGATGGCTCGTGAGACGAACCCTGATATGATCGTGTTAGATATCATGCTCCCTGGTATCGATGGGTTTGAAGTATGCCGAATCCTGAGACAGGAAATGAGTGTGCCCATCCTGATGCTCACTGCGCGTGACGATGAAATCGACCGGGTCGTCGGCCTGGAAATGGGAGCCGACGACTACATGACCAAACCATTCAGTATGCGTGAGTTCCTGGCGCGGGTTAAAGCCCAGTTGCGCAGGGTTCGTATGGATCGGGAAGAAATTGATAGTGACCAGGGCCCTACCAAAGAAATTCTACGTTTTGAACATCTTTCGATTGATATCACCCGGCGTGAAGTTCTATATAACGAGCAAGTAGTATTCATGAAGCCGAAAGAATTCGACCTGCTGGTATTTTTAGCCCGGCACCGTGGACAGGTGTTATCACGTGATTTAATCCTGGAACGGGTCTGGGGGTGGGGCTTCAGTGGAGGCAGTCGGACCGTAGATGTACATGTACGCTGGTTGAGGGAAAAAATAGAAGAAGATCCTGCTAATCCGGTTCGCATCGTCACCGTGCGCGGGAGCGGCTATCGATTCGAGGGCTGATGCTCCAACGTCTGCGCTGGCAAATTGCCATCCCTTTTGTGCTGCTGATTTTGGGGATGATCGTCGGATATGGGTTACTTTCTGGGCGATTCCCTCTCACAACCGGTAGTTATCTCCTCATCGGCATTTTCGGTGCATTGGCAGCAACAGGCCTGGCATATCTGGTATCCGAGCGTATTACCCACTCTGTCAAAGAATTAACCTCGCTAACCCGAGATTTACGCAAGGATCAAGCAGATCTTTGGGCGGCTTTTGAGTCTTTCACCGAACTAGAAGAGCTTGCCCTGGCGATTAAAGTTGCCCACGACCAGCTAAATCTGCAGGTTGAGGATCTTGAATCAGAGCGCAGCCAGCTGGCTGCCATCCTGTTCGAGATGAGCGATGGTGTAATCATTGTGGATGGCAAAGGCAATGTGCAATTGATCAACCCCGCTGTCCGATCATTTTTTGAGATCAATGAGGAACGTTTGTTGGGAAAATCGCTTATTGAAACCTTCAGACACCACCAGTTGGTTGAGATCTGGCAGCGCTGCTTCGAGACCGGGCAATCTCAGGTCGTTGTATTGGATTTCGTCGCCCGCAAACTGTATCTACAATGTGTTGCCACACCTCTGGGCAACACCCAACCCCAAAATATACTCCTGTTGCTCACCGACTTAACCCGTTTACGGCATCTCGAAACCATCAGGCAGGATTTTATCCATAACATCTCTCATGAGCTGCGCACACCTCTGGCTTCTTTGAAAGCCTTGACAGAAACATTGCTGGAAGGCGCTATGGAGGATCCTCCGGCTGCCCGCAAATTCCTGCAGAGCATGGAGACCGAAGTAGACGCCCTGAGTTTAATGGTCTCGGAATTGTTGGAGCTATCCAGGATCGAGTCCGGGCGCGTGCCACTCAAGTTGCAACCAAGCTCTCCTTGTGAACTGCTTACCAAGGTTGTCGAACGACTTAGCTTGCAATCAGAGCGCGCAGGACTCACCCTAGCCACCCACTGCGATCCTGAGATTACCCCAATACTTGCCGATCCATCCCGTATGGAGCAGGTACTGGTCAACTTGTTGCACAACGCCATCAAGTTCACCCCGGAAGGGGGTAGGATCGATCTGTTTGCTTCACAAGAAGGTGAGGCAGTCTTATTTTCGATACAAGATACAGGTGCCGGCATACCTGCCAGTGATTTGAATCGCATCTTTGAACGCTTCTATAAAACCGACCGCGCCCGCAGGAGTGGAGGCACCGGCCTTGGCTTGGCGATCTCTCGCCATCTGGTCGAAGCTCACGGGGGAAAAATATGGGCCGAAAGCGTCGAAGGTCAGGGAAGCACATTTTTCTTTACAGTTCCAACTACTCAGTAGCCTTCTCTCCCCGTTAAACCAACGTTAACAAACAATTGAATAACCCTTAACGCCGGGGGGCTTGCCTGTTAAACCCGCCATGATATCTTTATTGCATATAAATATCTTGGAGGAAAAATTAGATGAATCGCAAATTTACCATTGGCTTATCAGTTGTTATACTGATCGCCACCCTGCTGGCCGCATGTGGCGGGCAGGCAACTGAAGCACCAGCACCAATCGAGCCCACCGTGGCAGTAGTTGAAGAGCCAACGGCTGTTCCAGAAGCGACTGCCACTGAAGAAATGATGGCAACCGAAGAACCGGCAATGGAAGAGGGTATGCTGCCGGATGTTGATCCTGCCACCGTGCAAGGGGATATCATCACCGCCGGTAGCTCGACTGTCTTCCCGCTCTCCGAGGCAGTGTCTGTCCTGTTCGAAGAAGAAGGCTACACCGGCAACCTGACGATCGACAGCGTCGGAACAGGCGGCGGTTTTGAGCGTTTTTGCAATGCCGGCGAAACCGATATTGCTAACGCCAGCCGCCCGATTAAGGACGAAGAGAAAGCCAACTGCGAAGCCATCAACCGCAACCCAATTGAATTTCGTGTCGGCACCGATGCCTTGGCAGTCGTGGTCAATCAGGATAACGACTTCCTGACCGATGTTACTATCGCCGAGCTGGGCAAGATCTTCTCCAGCGAAGTGACCATGTGGAATGAAGTCCGCCCTGAATGGCCTGCGGAAAATATCCTGCGCTTCAGCCCAGGCACCGACTCCGGTACCTACGACTACTTCCTGGAAGCTGTGATGGATGTAGCTTATGAAGGTGATGGTGAAGGCGAGAAGCAGATCCTTGGCGCTGCCAACATCCAGTTCTCTGAGGACGACAATGTCCTGGTCCAGGGTGTCGCTGGCAGCCCATATGCCATCGGCTACTTCGGCTATGCCTACCTGGTCGAGAACGAAGACCTGATCAAGTCTGTGTCCGTCGAAGGTGTGGCCCCGACAGCTGAGACTGCCGAGAACGGTGAGTATCCTTTAGCCCGACCCCTGTTCATCTACTCGGATGCTTCCGTCATGCAGTCCAAGCCGCAGGTGGCCAGCTTTATCAGCTTCTACCTTTCCCGTGTCAATGAAGTTATCCTGGATGCCGGTTATTTCCCCGCCTCCCAGGATGCTCTCGACCAGGCTAAGGCGAGCTGGTGCGACGCCACCGGAGCCTGCCAGTAGCAGATATTCGTAATCTTGAGCCCATGCGCCTGGCCATTCAAGTGATGCGCCAGGCGCAATTTTAGATCATGTGCTTTATCACAAAAAAGGTTTCCAATGGCGGATGAAGTAAGGATAGGAACATTCTCCTCAACAATCGAACAGATTCCAGGTAAGGAACTGGATCTACGCAAACGATTGAGGGTACACGAAAGATTAATCCAGGGCTTTCTTTTTTTGTGCGGTGCTATCTCAATTTTTACTACGGTAGGCATTGTGGTTTACCTGGGACGAGAAGCCTTTAAGTTTTTTGCTTTACCAGAGGTGACCTTGATACAATTTTTCACCGGTACTGTCTGGCAGCCAAAAATTGAAGAATTTGGCATCTTGCCCCTATTAAGTGCTACTTTAATTACAACTGGGATTGCGATGTTAGTAGCGATCCCCACTGGTTTAGCTGTGGCGATATACCTGAGTGAATATGCCAGCCCGCGGGCACGCGGCATCATTAAACCAACTTTGGAAATTCTGGCGGGCATTCCCACGGTTGTTCTCGGCTACTTTGCCCTGACCTGGGTGACACCTTTGCTTCGGGGCCTAATCGGGGAGAATGTCGTACAAATCTATAACACAGCGTCAGCCGGATTAGTGATGGGAATCCTGATTCTGCCGTTAATCAGCTCGATGGTAGAAGATGCCCTTAGCGCCGTCCCGAATTCACTTAGAGAGGGCGCGTATGGTGTGGGAGCCACAAAGCTGGAGGTTGCCACCCAGGTGGTAGTGCCAGCGGCTATCTCAGGAATCACAGCCGCAATCATTATTGACGCTCGCCCTTAACCTCATCAGCCAACGGGTGATTAAACGGTTCCGCGAGGTATATGAATGAAGCGAATGCCGGAGCCTGTTAATACAAACTCTTCCGGTAATGGAAGTGAACTGTTCGAGACGAATGTCACCGCCAGAAACCGCAAAGGCGTAATCTGGCGCGTAGTTTTCCTGTCTTCTACGGTCGTCGGTGTCATTGCTTTGATTGTCCTTCTCTTGACGATTATCAATGATACTTTTGGCCTGGCGGCAATTGAATATAAAGTCCCGCTCAACGAAATTGCACCGCAGGGCAAATCCATTGAGGAAACTACCTGTACCGAAGCCGATGTAATTCTGCAGGAAAATGTCTCTAAAAACCGCTACAGGACGTTACAAAACGAGAAACCTATACTGGAGCGCAGCCAAACAGAATGCGTCCAACTACTAATTTTTGAAATCGCAAAACCGGTAGTGAAAGCTACCTGGCCCTTATCCGAATCTATCACCAATGAAGCAGAAATCCAGGAGTTCACAGCTCAAAAATATCCTGAAGCAGATCTTGTATTTCGAAAATGGATTTCTAAGGATTTCATCACCTCCTCCCAGTCCGATGATCCGTTGAGGGCAGGGATTAAAACAGCCATACTGGGATCCCTATGGATCATTTTGATCGTGATCCTAGTGGCTTTCCCGATCGGGATAAGTGCTGCCATTTATCTTGAGGAATATGCCAGCGATAATGCAGTGAACCGCATCATCCAAACCAATATCAATAATTTGGCAGGTGTGCCTTCAATTATTTATGGCATGCTGGGTTTAGCTTTTTTTGTCCGTGTCCTGGAACCCATCACCAGCGGAGCGATCTTTGGATTCTCTGATCCGACGACAGCCAATGGCCGAACCATAATCTCTGCAGGATTGACCCTATCCTTGCTGATACTGCCAGTCATCATCATTAACGCTCAAGAGGCGATCAAGGCTGTCCCGATCTCACTGCGCGAGGCCAGTTATGGCCTGGGTGCCACCAAATGGCAGACTATCTGGTTCCACGTGCTGCCCAATGCCATCCCTGGGATTCTTACGGGGACCATCTTGTCCATCTCTCGTGCTTTTGGTGAGACAGCGCCACTGGTAGTGGTGGGTGCAGCCACTTACATTACTTTTGACCCCGAGAACATATTCTCAAAGTTTACAACCATGCCGATCCAGGTATATCAATGGACTGCCCGTCCGCAGGATGCATTCCGAAATATTGCTGCAGCGGCGATCATCGTCTTGCTGTTTTTACTTCTCACGATTAACGCAACTGCCATTTACCTGCGCAATCGTTTTAGCCGGAGATTAGTATGAGCTTGAGTTTTAAAATCCAAACTGCAAATAACTTAGAGGCGATTGACTTCAATCCAGACGGGGTTCACGCCATCGAAGTAAAAAGCCTCAATGTTTATTATGGCAGCTTTCGTGCTGTCAAAGATGTAACGCTAGGAATTGCGCGCCAAAAGATCACTGCTATGATCGGTCCTTCTGGTTGTGGGAAAAGTACAGTATTACGATCCTTCAACCGGATGAATGACCTGGTTGCCATCTCGCGCACCGAAGGGGAAGTCCTCTTTCATGGTAAAAATATTTACGAGCCCGACGTGGATCCGGTCGAGGTCCGCAAGCGCGTTGGGATGGTATTCCAAAAACCCAATCCATTCCCGAAATCTATTTATGAAAATGTCGCCTGGGGTGCCCGGATCAACGGGTTCAAAGGTAAGAAATCGGATATGGATAATCTGGTGGAACAGTCACTGCGTCGAGCTGCTTTGTGGGATGAAGTGAAAGACAAGCTTGATCAGAGTGGATTATCCCTGTCGGGAGGCCAGCAGCAGCGCCTCTGTATCGCTCGTACCATCGCCATTGTCCCAGATATCATCCTGATGGATGAACCTTGTTCGGCACTCGATCCGATTTCAACATTGAAAATTGAGGACTTAATGCGCGAACTGGTCCAGGATTACACCATCATTATTGTCACGCACAATATGCAACAAGCTGCACGCGTCTCGGACTATACTGCGTTTTTCACCTTAACCGACAACCGGGCTGGTTTCTTGATGGAATATGGCGATACAACCCAATTATTCACCAATCCCAAGGAACAGGTGACCGAAGATTACATCACCGGACGCTTTGGATAAACAATTCAACCCAGGTATATCATGCCACGAGAAACTTTAGATCGTAAACTCAATATCCTGCAGCAAGAAATGTTGATCCTGTCAAGCATGGTAGAAAGCGCCGTAACGGCATCTGTGGATGCTCTGAAGGCTCACGACTTAGAGACCGCCAAGCAGATCATCGCAACCGATAGAACCATCAATGCCAGGCGCTTTGAGCTAGAAAATGATATTATTATTACCATTGCTACGGTTCAACCTGTTATGGCAACCGATCTCCGGTTGGTAGCCTCGATTTTGGAGGTGGTAAGTGAGCTGGAGCGCATGGGTGATTATGCCAAAGGGATTGCCAAAGTCGCCTTGTTAATTGGCAAAGAGCCCCACATCAAGCCGCTTATCGATATCCCCTTGATGGCCGAACTGGCTGTAAGTATGCTCCATCGCTCTGTAGAGGCTTTTGTCAATAAAGATGAAGAGACTGCCCGCCGAATTCCTGCCGAAGATGACCGGGTGGATGCACTTTACAACCAGGTTTACCGCGAGCTGGTAACTATAATGTTTCAGAAGCCCACATCAATCGATCAAGCCAATCATCTGATGTGGGTCGCCCATAATCTCGAACGTCTGGCCGACCGTGTATCGAATATCTGTGAACGCGCAATTTATGTAGCTACGGGCAAGCTTCAAGAGTTATCTGTTTCCGATGATGAATATCTTTCAGCCGTATGAAACCCAAAAAAGTTCTCTTTCTTTGTACCGGTAATTCCTGCCGCTCTCAAATAGCCGAAGCGATCACGAACGCACGGCTTTCCGATGCCTGGCAAGCCTTCAGTGCCGGCACGGATCCCACCGGGTATGTTCACCCGAAAGCCATTGAAGTACTGCAAGAAATCGGAATTTTGCATCAGGGTACCTCCAAGTCAGTCGAAAATATGCAGGATATCCCCTTCGACCTGGTTGTGACGGTTTGCGATTCGGCAGCAGAGGAGTGCCCGCTTTGGCTGGGGCCTGGGCGGCGTGTGCATCACAGTTTCCCCGATCCAGCTAAAGCGACCGGCACGGAAGAGCAAATTACGGCAGCTTTTCGCCAGGTACGCGATAAGATAGCATTTGAAATCCCTATCCTTCTAGGTAAATACACGCCTTAGCGAATGGTTGCTTAGATCTTAACCCGATTCGGGTCCGCTAAACTTATCCTGTGACGGTCATGCATGATTGGCATGATCGTCATCTGTTTTTGGCTTTAATAACTCAAAAGACAGGAAAAATGTCAATTGCATGCTCTCGAAAATAATGCTAAAGTTAACCCAAAAGAAGGAGACAACATGAGCGCACTCAAGATTATCGGCTATATCGCTGCCGGGATTCTGATCTTCTTTGGGATATTGTTTATCTGGGGGGCATTTAGCCCCAATGGCTCGACTGGATGGATCGCCATTGGTGTCATCAGCGTCCTGATCGGTTTTGGCATAATCTGGTTGGCCAGCCGCTTCAAGCCGGCCACACAATCCCAAAACAACGTCACCCTGAATATCGACCTGCCTGGTGATGTTGCGTTGGAATCATTCAAATGTCAATCCTGCGGCGGCGCACTCACCACAGAGAATATCAAAATGGTTGCCGGTGCGCCGGTTGTCACCTGCCCTTACTGCAACACCACCTACCAACTAACTGAAGAACCCAAATGGTAATTTTCAGCCAATATTTATAGGGATGTAGGAGAACAGACAATGAAACTCAAGCTTCTCCTGGGATTGATCATCGGTATGTTTATCATATCCAGCGCGGGCAGTGCCTACGCCCAGAGCTACTCCTTCCGCCTGGATCAAGAGCTTGTGGATGTCTTTTGGAATGAGGACGGTACCACTTCTATTACCTACAGATTCGTATTCTCTAACGAAGCCTTTGGCGCACCGATTGATTATATAGATGTGGGGCTGCCGAACAGTAATTTTGAAGAGAGCAGTATCGAAGCCACCGTAGATGGAGTCCCGATCTTCAACATCTCAAGCTCCGATTATCAGGGTGAAGGTGACGCCGGTGTAGCATTAGGTTTGGGTAGCCAGGCAATCCAGCCGGGAACAACCGGGACGGTCGAAGTAACAATCGGCACCATTCGTGACGTGGCCTATCCCGACTCTGAGGACGAAAATTACGTCAGCGCGGTTTTTTCTCCCACCTGGTTTGGCAGCCAATTTGTGAATGGCACAACCGACCTGCAGGTGACCTATCATCTACCTCCAGGAGTTCAACCAGAAGAACCGCGCTGGCATGCTGCGCCCCCGGGATTCCCGAGTGAGCCCCTGGCGGAACTGGACGAAAATGAACGCATAACCTACACCTGGCGAAACCCCACTGCATCAGGCTCCACGCAATATAAATTTGGCGCTTCATTTCCTGCCAGCTATATACCCGAATCAGCAGTCGTTCAAACCAGCTGGCTGGATACCTTGTCTGGTGCGCTTGGCGCGCTTTTCGCCGGTCTGGCTCCGTTCAGTTGCTTCATCCTGTTTTTTGCTTTTATTGCAGGTATTATCGTCTCTGCTGAACGCGGTAGCCGGCGCCGAAAGCTGCAATACTTTCCGCCTAAGGTGTCCATCGAAGGTCATGGTATCAAACGCGGATTAACAGCAGTCGAAGCCGCCATCCTTATGGACCAACCTCTGGATAAAATCTTTACCATGATGCTTTTCTCCTGTATCAAGAAAAATGCAGCCGTTGTGAAGACGAGGGATCCTCTTGAAATCAATGTAACCAACGTAAAGGCTGAGGATTTACAGGAATATGAGCGCCAGTTCTTGGAAGCCTTTCTACCAGAGAACAAACAAAGCCGCAAGAATATGCTTCAAAAGACGATCTTAGACCTGGTTGACAGCACAGCCAAGAAGATGAAGGGCTTCAGTCGAAGCGAGACCGTCGCCTACTACCAGGATATCGTGAAGCGTGCCTGGCAGCAAGTTGAAGCGGCGGATACCCCCGAAGTTAAAAGCGAAAAATATGACGAGCTGCTCGAATGGACGATGCTCGATAAAGATTACGATGGTCGTACAAGAGAAGTATTCC
>JAGDMX010000214.1 GCA_017860725.1 Chloroflexota bacterium
CCGACGAGGAGGTGTTGTTCAACTTCAAGGTGTACGTCACCGCGTCGCCGACTTTGCTCAGCTTAGCGCTAACACTCTTGTCAAACGTGATCGACGGTGTGAACAGGTTCACCGAATGGTCGTCGGTCCCGCTGACAGCAGATCCACTTAAGTCAGATTTGCCTCTGTAAGTTACACTGACGGTGTTAGGAAGTGGGTCAGCATCGCCGGCCTGCACGGTGCGTCTGAGCGTGATCGTACAGGATGCACCCGGCAGAAGGCTGGCGCCGCAGGTGTTGGTCAGGACGAACGCATTGGCCTGGTTCACGCCATTGATCGTGATATTGCCAAGCAAGGTATCCGTGATGTCATCCTTGTAGAGGGTCAGGGAGCCCGTGTTCTGGATCGTGACAGTATAGTCAGCGGGGTCGCCAACTTTGGACAGCGTGTCGCCAGTCTTTGTCACACTGATTGAGCACAGATTGAAGTTGCCCGTCACAAAGTCCTTTAGCCGGGCGTCGAACGGCGTCGAAGTGCGCGTCTCGGCGATGAAACCGGTGAAGCAGCCGGCATCCGGAACCAGGCGGGTGATGTTGATCCCGCCCTCGAAGAAGGCTCCGGTCAGGAAAGTGCCGGGTGAGCCCTCATTCGCCTTGGGAGTGTAAGGCCAGGGCGAGGTCTGCGGACTTCGGTTCACCGTGCCGCAGGCGGCATCATCGTTTGGATTTGCAGGATCAAGGCAGTCAGCCACCGCGGCGACCTGCACGAGCGCCCCGTTCAGCCACTTGTAGACGGTGATGCGATCGATCACGCCGCCCTGGCTGAAGTTGCTCTGGACCAGGATGTCGTTATTCATGTGCACACCGCTGAACTGAAAGCCTCCCCCAGACGCGATGTTGGTCAGGCCGAAATTGGGATCCTGGAGGAACCAGAAGCCCACCTGAGCCGAACCGTTGGCGGAAAAGCGGTCCAGGCCGTAGTAGATAATCAGGTCGCCCACGTTATTGCTACCGGTATCAACAGTGTTGACATACGCGGCCGCGTAGGCGTTCGTGATGTCATCCTTGTCGAGCGGCTCGCCCGGTTTCCACAGCCACTGGGTGATATTCAGGTCGTCCTTGGAGCCGCCGCCCTGGAACTGGGCGCCGCCCACCGGGTTGTTCACGCCGATATCATCCAAAATGCCGGTGAACTCCTTCGCGCTGCCGCCGCCCGTGTAGAGCGTGGACCAGTCGTCACCGCCTCCTGCTTGGTCTGTAGCGTTGCGGTCAAGCTCGAACAGTCCTAGATCGTGAACGGCCAGCGCTGTCACAAAACTAAAAAGGGTCATGGCAGTGACCAGGATAGTCACCATGATCGACTGCCGGCGAAGTGGAATCCCGAATTTCTTTTGCGGGTTCATTGCTGTATTCTCCTTAAGCATGTGCTCAGCATATGCTGAATCTCGATTTATAGTAGCATCAAACCATATCGGTTAGAATCACGATTCTTGAATACCTACCCACCTCACCGTGGGTAAGTCTATTGTGTCATGTTAAAGAAGTAGTTAGCAATCCCCTTCTTTTCTGCTTGGCGTTGAGAATCGTATCGTTTGGAAATCAATTGGTGGATGGAGTCTCACGATCCAATAAGCATCACTTCCTTCCCTGAGTAAGACCGGCCCGTCAGGACCGGTTTCGCTGCTGGATCCACGAATTCATCACCCATCTAATTGATAGGTTCAGCAGCCAACAAGACCCATCGTTTCGTTCCCGCCTAATAATATATTATATTAATCTTATTCTACCCAATTTGGTTAATTTCAAGTGAGAATAACGTGAATTCGAGATGAATGTGCTGTGGGGTTGTTATGGGCAGTTTCACTGCCACAACAACCCCACAGCCGCTATCAAAAAACCTCCTCGTTAGCCCCTGCCAGGTCGGCCTTATCTAGGTCAGCCATATCGGAGTGCCCATAACATTCTAACTAATATGCTCAAAAATTGGCGCAGCCAATTTTTGAGCATATTTAATAATCTTCGTCATCCCCCTTTAGGGATCAGGCTTTTCACCTGCGAGGCGCTCTCCATACTGGTGCCAAACAGCTCGATGATGCTGTCCAGGCTGTAGCCGACCAGGAAGGCGTTCAAAGGGGTGACCTGGGTTATCAGAGATGGCTGCGCCGTACCATTGCCCACCGCAGGCACGGCCTGCTGCAAAACGTTATTGAGCACATTTGCCACCGGCAGCCTGGTCGTCGAAATCATCACCAACCCGAACAGGCCGATCAAACCGAGCGTCAGTTTCATCACGATCTCTCCAAAGCGGGCGTCGATGATCAAGATCAGGTCCATCAGCACCGATGGCATCCCGTTCTGCGTTTTGGAGCGCTTGGCGCTGCCCACCACCACATGCACGCCCATGCCAGCTAAAATCGCCCCCCAACCCATCAGCATCTTCGGTAGATCCGCCGGGGCGAGCGGCCAGGCAGGGATGCTGCCATTTTTATTGATGAAGCACGCCGCTGCCACGATCCCGGTCGCCAGGGCAAGCGCCAGGATCACCATCCCCAGGCTGACCAGCCGACGGAAGGGGCTGGTCGAATAGCGATACAAGCGACCGTTCTCGACATCCGTGAAAAAGCCCTCGATCAGCTCCGGCGTCAACGAGATATATTTTAGCATCCGATCGCGGTCTGCGGCCAGCGGCAGGTCGGCAGCAAATACTTCATGGAACGGGATGAAATAACCGGGGCGGGTTTTATCTTTCCACTGGCCGATCTGGTGTGGGATGGTCAAGATACCGATCTGGTAAACCAAGCTGTGGATCTGTTCGTCCAGCAAATCCAGGTAATGCAGCTCTTTCTGAACGTCAGCACTGCCTTTGGGTTCTACTCCGGGGTGGGCTATGAGCGGCGAGAACTCCATCTGTTCCCACAGGTTGTTGATGTGCCGGATGGTATCCACATTATTAGCAGCTTCTCTGGGTCGTCGGTCTTTTGGCAGCGCGCTGAACTCATTGACGATTTTCATCAGATCGTGCAGGTTTTCTTTCGTGGTGACAATGTAAGCAGCGTAGTCAGGGATGATGGTTTTGCCGCGGCGAATATTATCCAGGATATACTGTAAGTCTTCCAGCTCAGAGCGGATCTCAAGCAGGGCGTCGAAAAGATCATAACCGGTCTTGGCGGTCATGCTTTGAGCGGCTTTTTGCCCGGCCGCTGATCCATTTTCCGCGCCGGCCAGGCGGGTAGCATTATTTGCGGCGAGGCCGGCGGCGGAGCCGGCTCCATCACCGGCCGATTTTCCATCCTCATCAACCTTATAACCGTTACTATGTGTTTCCTGGATTTGTGTGTCCATCAATCTCCTCCTAACGTGCAACTGAATTATTTTCACCTGAATTGACCAATTATAGGACTCTTTGTTTATTAGGTCAATTTATTGAGAGATGATTCTTCAGGAGTAACCAGCGATCAACCGTGCAACAAACACAAAAGTGGGTACGGCGTTCGCCGCACCCACTTTTTATATAATGGAAACGGGGAAATTGCGCCGCTGCCGGATGTCTCGAACCTGCGCATCCCCCGATAAGAATACTTTTTCTGCGTTCTTTTGCCCACGTAGTGGGCAAAAGAACGCATTTCTCTTTTTTACCGCCCTACGGTGTCTTTCCCGGGGGGTGGGGTGGGTTACTTCACTGGCTCTAAATAATAATAGAGCGGATTGGTTTTATAGCCTTCCGCCGACCAGCCGGTCGTGCCGTCCGGGGCCTGCAGGTTCCACCACAAGTATTCGCCGCCCGAATTCCAAGACAGGTATGAACCGCCTCCGTGGGGCAGGCACTCCGGTCCGCCGATCACCTTCAGGGGCGTCCCGGGCACAAATGTGCGAATCCAGTCGCTATATGCTCCTGCAGCGGTGCGCAAGTTCAGGTATATTAACGCCTTTGCCGTATCGCCCACGTGCAGTCGGGTCGGCGGCGCGCCATCGCACGTAACCGCGCCCGGCGCCGGAGTGGGTTGAGCGGCTGGCGTGATCCCTGCAGCGGTCGTCTGGGAAGGTTGGGTGGCGGGCGTGGCCCCTGCAGCGGTCGTCTGGGTAGCTTTGGTGGCGGGCGTGGCCGCTCCAGCCGCCGCCGGAGTAGGTTGAGCGGCTGGCGTGGTCCCCGCTGCCGGCGTGGCTGCTGCAACCGATGGTGCAGCGATCTTCCACGTCAGGCTCGCCGGGTCCCAGGTGTACAGGTTCGCGTCGCTCGCGACGCCAATCACCCAGCCATTTTTCTCCTGGGACACAGCCGCGCCTTCGGGCAGTTTAGCCTGGAGCGCGGCCGGGACGGCCGGCGTCCATTCCCCCGTGGTGGCGTCTAAGACATACACTGTCACCCCTTTCGGGGAGATCAATGATCCGCTCGCCTGGTCATAGCTCAGTTTGAGCTCTGAAGGCGGGAATTCAGGTGGGTTTGCCAGTAACTCAGGGGCGATCTGCCAGTCAGCGCTATTCTCATCCCAGCGGTAGCGCGCCGTCCCGTCTGCCGTCGCCAGGATCCATTTGCCGGCGGATACCTGCGTCAGCTTGAGCTGGCCCAAATCGGCCGGGACGACCGGCGCCCACTGGTCCGTAGTAGGGTCTAAGACATACACCGCTTTGCCTTCCGGGGAAACCAATTGCCCGCTCGCCTGGTCATAGCTCAGTTTGAGCTCTGACGGCGGGAATTCAGGCGGGCTTGCCAGGATTTCCGGGGCGATCTTCCAGGCGGCGGTGGCCCCATCCCACTGGTAGCTCACCGTCCCATCTGCAGTCGCCAGCGTCCATTCGCCGCCAGAATCCTGCGCCAGCTTGAGTTGGCTCAATTCTGCCGGGACGACCGGTTGCCACTGCCCCGTGCTGGCGACTAAGACATACACCGTCTTCCCTTCCGGGGAAACCAATTGCCCGGTCGTTTTGTCGTAGGTCAGTTGGACCTCTGACGGCGGGAATTCAGGCGGGTTTGCCAGGAATTCCGGGGCAATCTGCCAGGCAGCGGTGGTCTGATCCCAATGGTAGCGTACTGTCCCATCTGCCGCTGCCAGCGTCCATGCGCCGCCAGAGTCCTGCGCCAGCTTGAGTTGGCTCAAATCGGCCGGGACGACCGGCTGCCAATCTTTTTTTGCCGGGTCCAATTCGTAAATGGCCTTCCCTTCAGGATTCACCAGCCGGGTTGCCTGCTCGTCCAGGGTCAGCGGGACATCCGCCTGTGGAATTGGCGGCGAGGAGATTTCGGCCTGCGTAGGTGTGGGTAGTTCTGCAACGACCGTCGGTACGGCCGGCGAGAGCTGCCTTACGATAGCGGTAGAAACGGTAACAGGGGCTACCACGTTCGCCGCGCTGGCCTGCTGGTTTTGTATATAGAAGTAAACGAGCGCTGCAATCAGCCCCAATGTGATAAGTATCTTGAAAATATC
>JAGDMX010000215.1 GCA_017860725.1 Chloroflexota bacterium
TGGGCGGGCACCTGGCCGAGTACGTCCTGATCACGGAGGAGATTCTCGAGGCAGACTGCCTGCTCCCAATACCTGATCCGGCGCTTCCCTATTCGCACGCAGCCACCAGCGAGCCGATCTCCTGCGTTATCTCGGCGCAGGACCATCACATGCACCTGACACAAAACGAGAGGCTGGCACCCCGCTCGGTGTTGAAAGGGCTCAAGCCCGGCGGTGTGACCGTTATTATCGGCGCAGGAGCGATGGGACGGATGCATGTCGATTTATCTATGAGTTATGCTCCCCGGGCAGTGATCGTGGCCGATTTCATCGACGAACGACTTGAAAGAACCCAGGCTCTCTTCGGCGCCAGGGCAAAGCAACTTGGGATCGCCCTATTCACGATCAACCCGAGTAAGGTTGATTTAAAGGAATTCGTGGGAGAACAAACCAATCACCACGGCGCGGACGACGCGATCATCGCAGTCGGCTCACGGCAGGCGATCGAAAGCGCCGGCGATTATCTTGGAATCGGGGCAGTGTTGAACCTGTTTGGCGGCTTGAAGAAGGGCGAAGGGATCGTAGGCCTGGACACAATCGCAATCCATTACAAGGCGATTAACGTGACTGGCTCCAGCGGCGGGTCGCCCTGGGATATCGCGCGGGCGCTGGAACTCATGGCAAGCGGACAAATCAATCCTGCTGTTCACATCACCCGGATCGGCGACCTTGAGCACGCCATTGACCTCTTGAAAATGGTCAAAGCTCAGCAAATTGATGGAAAGGCAATTGTTTACCCGCACCGGCGTACGAAGGAAATCCGGACGGTTCAATCCTGGACGGCGGAGGATGAGCAAGTCTATCTTGAAGGTTTGACTGAGCAGTAAAGCATGGCGCTGACCGGGACACGCACATTTGTAGGATTTGGTTTTGGGGCGATCCAGAGCGGTCTGTTCCTCTACGAGGCATTCTTCTCCGGCGCTTTTCGCCGGCTGGTCGTTGCAGAGGTATTGCAAGATGTAGTCTCGGCGGTGCGGCTGGCGGACAACACCTATGGGGTCAATATTGCCTATCATGATCGGGTGGACTGCGCCCGGATAGGGCGGGTCGCAATCCAAGATCCGGCAGTAGACTCAGACCGCCAGCAAGTGATCGATGCAATCGTGGAAGCAGAGGAGCTGGCGACCGCTGTCCCTAGCGTGGCATTCTACAGCTCAGATAAACCCGGCAGCATCCATCGCCTTCTGGCGACTGGATTATGTAAGAAAATTGAACAGGGCGGACCACGGGCAGTGATCTATGCGGCTGAGAACCATAATCATGCTGCTGAAATTCTCGAACAGCGAGTCATGGAGCAAATTCCGGTAAACCAGCACGCTGCCATCCGGGCGCGGGTCAGGTTTCTAAACACAGTTATCGGTAAGATGAGCCATGTAGTCACCGATGCTAAAGAGATTCAGACACAGCAATTGGCGACCATCGCGCCGGATTTTCAGCGCGCCTTCCTGGTCGAATCATTTAACCGGATATTGATCTCCAAGATCGACTTCCCCGAACCCTTTCAGCGGGGGATTAAAGTATTGCAGGAGAAAAACGACCTGCTGCCCTTCGAGGAAGCCAAGCTGTACGGTCATAATGCCACCCATGCGCTGATTGGTTACATTGGAGCTTTGATCGGCGCTCAGCGAGTGGCCGATCTGCAAGAATCGCCGGGAGTGATCTCTCTGGCGCGGGCGGCATTCATCGAGGAATCAGGTGAGGCGCTGATTCGAAAATATCGCGGCGTCGATCCACTATTTACCCCGGAGGGGTACCGGGAGTACGCGGATGACTTGATCGAGCGGATGATGAATCCTTTTCTGGTTGATTCTATTGAGCGGGTGACCCGCGACACCGAACGAAAATTGGGATGGAATGACCGACTGATCGGTACGATTCGGCTGGCGCTGCAGCAAGGGGTGAGGCCGCGCCGATATGCACTGGGCGCCGCGGCGGCGCTCGCGGTGTTAGATAGCAACATCCTAGACTCTGCCTCACCATCTGCAGTATTGACCAAGTTGTGGGGTGATGTGCCCTCGAGTGCGAAAGAATCCGAGGCAGTGTTGGGCATGATTGAGGATGCAAGCCAACGGCTGAAGGCATGGCACACGGCTGGCTTCCCTGATCTAGAAGCTTTCTATCATTGATGAGTAACTGCGTGTAAAATAAACTGCGCCAGACTGATGGGCTTGCCGATCCAACTCAGTCTGGCGCATGTTTTTAGATCGCTATTCAACTTTTAATGCCGGTTCAATCGGATCGCCGGGTTATCACCGCGAACCGGCTCCACTGGCAGAAGCGGGAAGGGCTATCCTGCTGGCGAGACGGGTTCCTCCAGCACCGCCTGCCCTTTGCCGATGGCGCTGAAGGGAGGATACAGCGAGCGGAAATTGACATAAGCCTGATCGTACAGGCTCCTCAGGGCAGGATCAGGAGAGAACTCAGCACCGGACAGGCGGATGACCTTCTCCACGGAGGAGAAATCGGGGTAGATGCCCAGCCCAACCGCAGCCGTCATTGCCGCGCCACGCGCGCAGGCATCCAAAGGTCCTTCGACCTGGCGCAGCCGGACATTCGTCACGTTTGCCAGGATCTGAAGCCAGATGTGGCTGTTGGCGCCACCGCCGATGACGTTGACATCCTGAGGGGGTATACCCGCCTTCTCGAGGGCGTTAAAGATCCAGCGCAGGTGATGCCCAACGCCCTCCAGAATAGCCCTGCCCATGTGCCATTTCGTGTGATTCAATCCGAGCATGGCAAAACCGCCGCGCACCAGGTCATCATCCACCGGGTTGCGCTCGCCCCACACCCACGGCAAGAAGAGCAGCCCCTCGGCTCCGGGAGGAACCGGCAGGGCTTTTTGGTCGATATACGCAAAGATATTCAGACCTTGCGCCCTGGCATCTTCGTGTTCGGCCTGGCAGAGCAGGTTCTCAGCAAACCACTTCAAGCAGCCGCCGGCATTGTCCATCTCCCCTCCTAGCAAGAAGGAAGGAAAGTTGCAGCTCACCCCGGGGCTGACCCCCTCCGCGTCCAGGATAAAGTCATCGGTCGAGGCGAAGACCCAGGCACTGGTACCCAGATAGAGATGCACCCGACCTGGCGAGATGGCACCCGATCCGATCACGGCGCACGGCACGTCGCCACCGCCGCTCACCACCGGGATACCAGCAACCAAACCGAGCTCCTGTGCGGCCTGGGGGGTCAGCTTGCCCACCACCTGGGTGGAGGGCATAACAGGCGGCAGCATTCCAACCGGGACATCCATGACTGCCAGTATGTCCTCCCACCAATCCATGGTGGCAGGATTTAGGTAGGTGGTGGCGATAGCCAGGGTCAGGTCAGTGCCATACTCACCGGTCATGCGAAGCTGCATGTAGTCCTTGCAATCCAGGAATTTGTAGGTTTTGGCGTAGATCTCAGGCTCATTGTTCTTGATCCACAGCACCTTGGCGCTGGGAGCCTTGCCGGTGATGAAGGGGAGACCAGTAGCAGCTACCAGATACTCGGCTTCTTTCTGGGCGCGAGCGTCCAGCCAGATCATCACGCGGCGCAGGGCATTGCCGTCCCGATCCACCGGCACGGTGCCAACCATCTGGGCATCCATGCTCATGCCGACGACCTGAGAGGGGGTAATCTTCGCCATCGCCATCATCTCATGAGTGGTGGAGATGACTGCGGCCCACCATTCATCCGGATCCTGTTCGGCGCCTCCATCGGCGCTGTAATAGACCGGGTAACGATGCTCGCATGCGGCGATTACCCTCCCAGTCAGGTCGGTGAGAGCAGCTTTCACACCGCTGGTGCCCAGATCGTGAGCGATTAAATATTCTACTGACATAGAGAGTCTCCTTTCACACTTCAAAGGCCATATCCAGCAGCCCTTTGAGGAATTCAGCCACCGCGCCTTTTGCATATATGTTGCTGGTCATGCCGTAGACCGGCGTCAGCGACCCCTGCATGCCAGGATGTTCTTTGACATAGGCGACCGCTTCCTGCAAATCTACAACCAGGCGCTCGGCAAAACCAGGCTGGGCGTGGCGGACGGTCAAGGCGATATGCAGCGCGGGTGGAAGCTGAAGACCGTTCAGGCTCCAGCCCATTTTGCCCAGGTAGTCCGAGACGGCGTAGATATCCAGCTCATCAGATGCAAAGGCAATCACAAAGAGCGGGTCACCCAGCAAGCGCAGCTCGGGGATGCCGCGGATGCCCGCCTTGAGGGTATCAGCGGTCTGCAGGATGCGGCGGGCGGCATCCAGGTAACCCTGTTCGCCCAGCGAGACCATTGCCGCCCAACAGGCCGCACTTAGGGCGCCCGGACGGCTGCCGGCCAGGGTAGGAGAGAAGTAAAGCCCACCTGGCCACTCGGTGGTGGCGTAGAACTGGTAGTGGCGCAGCTCGCGGCCGCGGTACATCACCACCGAGGTACCTTTAGCGGCGTAGCCATATTTGTGGGTATCGGCAGAAATGGAAGTAACGCCGGGCAGGCGGAAATCGAAGGGAGGCACGGGGTAGCCAAGCTTCTCTGCCCACGGCAGGATAAAACCCCCCAGGCAGGCATCCGTGTGGAAACCGATCCCGTGGGAACGGGCAAGCTCGGAAAGCTCCTGGATGGGATCGACGATACCGTGCGGGAAGGGCGGCGCCGAACCAACGATCACCACCGTGTTGGGATTGATGGCAGCTCGGGTGGCCTCCACATCGGCGCGGAAGTCGTCACCAACCGGGATGCGCACCATCTTGATATCGAAATACTGGGAAGCTTTATCAAAGGCGGCGTGGGCCGTGGTCGGCACGATCATTTCCGGCTGGGCAATGCCTTTTTTATCCCGTCCCCAGTCGCGGTACGTTTTCATGGCTAACAAGATGCTCTCCGTCCCGCCAGAAGTGACGGTGCCGACGATCTCATCCCCTGCTTGCCCGGCTCCGAGCATGTTCGCGGTCATCGAGACGATCTCGGCCTCAAACTTGACCCCGGAAGGCCATACGTCGAAGTGGAGAGGATTGGATTGTGAGTTGATGGCGTAGACCTGGTTCTGAAAATCGATATGTTCCTGGTCGCCATGATAGACTGCGCCAGAGACATAGCCATCGCGCCATTTGTGTTCTTCTTTGGTATATAAGGTACGCATCACCTCTAGGATTTCTTCACGGGAGCGCCCCACCTGTGGGAGGCTGGCGTATGTCTCATAATCCTGCCGGTAGGGCTTCATGCTTTGCTGAAGCTCAGTAATAATCTGGTTGACATCCATGGCGCTACTCCTGTGTCATCATCTTGGATTCTTTCATCAAACCCAGCAGGACGGCGCTAACAGCCATCGCCACAACCAGGATGATCAAAGATAGCGTGAACGTGCCAGTCGCCTCATATGAGAGCCCC
>JAGDMX010000216.1 GCA_017860725.1 Chloroflexota bacterium
CATAATTTTTTAGTCAATTTAGCTGACGGCGGTTTCTTCGGGGCTGCGATCGGCTTCGCTTCATTTGTAACCATCATCCCCCTTTTTGTAAGCCAGTTCACCAATTCGGCGCTATTAATCGGACTGATCCCGGCGATCCACTCTGTCGGTTGGCAACTTCCCCAATTATTTACCGCTAATCGAGTCTCACGGTTAACCAAATTTAAACCCACGGTGATCCAGCTCACCATTCAGGAGAGGCTGCCATTTCTTTTCATGGCGATCGTCGCGTGGATGGCTCCTACTATTGGCATAAAATGGTCACTGGCATTGATTTTCATCCTGTTAGTCTGGCAAGGTCTCGGCGCAGGTCTTACTGCAAACCCCTGGCAAAGCATGATTGCCAAAATCATCCCGGGAAACCTGATCGGAACCTTCTTCGGGGCACAATCCGCAGCCGCAAATCTGCTCGCCAGCCTGACCGCGATAGCTGCGGGGGTTATCCTGGACCGGAATGACTCCCCAATCGACTTCACACTGTGTTTCCTGCTCGCCGGCGTCGGCATGCTAATCTCATGGTTTTTCCTGGCATGGACACGCGAAGATGAGCGGCAGTTCAACCTTCCAGTCATAACCTGGATGGAGTTTCGCAATAAGATCGCAGGGATATTAAAGCAGAACAGGAATTTTCGCTGGTTTCTGATCACGCGCATGCTCTCTCAATTTGCTGCGATGGGTTTTGCTTTCTATACTGTGTACGCCGTCCGCCTGCTCGGGGTTCCCGGGACTACGATTGGGGTTATGACTGGTTTGCTGATGGCAACCCAGATTCTGGCCAATCCAATCATGGGATGGTTTGGAGATCGCCGGGGCTACCGCCTGATCCTGGAAATCGGGATCTTATTCGCCGTGGCAAGCGCCACCCTGGCATGGTGGGCGCCTAACGCGAATTGGTTCTACCTGGTATTTATCTTTGCCGGGTTAGCCAATGCTGCCATGTGGACTATCCCAATGGCGATGACAATGGAATTCTGTGAGGAAAGCGACCGTCCCGCGTATATTGGTATGGCCAACACGTTGATCGCTCCCTGCACATTTCTGGCGCCCCTGTTTGGCGGCTGGCTGGCGGATGCCGCTGGCTACCCGGCAACTTTTATCACGTCGGCGCTCTTCGGATTAATAACGGTTTTCGTTTTACATCTCGCGGTAACCGATCCAAGACATCAGCTTTCATTCAATCCTGTACAATCTTCACAATCGGAAAGGGAATAACATGGTCCGAATCATCACTGACACCACCGCCTGTATCGATTGGGAATATGCAAAACAGCACCAAATTCCGGTAATCCCGCAAATTGTGACGTTCGGCGATCAAAGTTTTTATGAAGGCATTGAACTGGATAACTCAGCATTTATGGATCGCCTGCGAAAATCATCAGCACTTCCAAAAACCGCAGCACCTCCACCCGAATTATTCAGACGAGAATTTGAGAAATTGATTCCTTCTGGAGAACCCATCTTGTGCCTCCATCCATCGATTGAAGTGAGCGGCACAGTTCGTTCTGCTGTAGTTGCGGCCCAGGATTTCCCATCAGCAGATATCCGGATCATCGACACTCGCATTCTCGCCGCGCCTCTCCTGGTCCTGGTAAAACTGGCGGTTACGTGGGCAGAGGCAGGTGATAACATTGACACCATCGAGACCAGAATCCGAAAACTGATTCCCCTCTCCAAGATCTACTTTTTGGTTGATACACTGGAGTATCTGGCCAAAGGCGGAAGGATTGGCGGCGCCTCAGCCCTGCTGGGGACGATCCTCCAGATCAAACCGATCCTGACCGTGATTGATGGGAGAGTTGAGTCTTTCGAAAAACAGCGCACTCACTCACGAGCGGTAACCCGCCTGGTGGAACTTGCCCAGGAAAACTACCCCAAGGATGGAAATGGTCACCTGCACGTCATGCATGCAGATGCGCGGGCAGAGGCTGAAAACCTGGCACAGGATCTTTCATCCCATCTCAATTTAATAGACATCCCGATCATCGATCTACCGCCTGCCATTGTTGTTCACGGCGGGCCAGGGATCCTGGCGCTAAGTTTCATCGCGGATGAGGGATAGAATGACGCTCCCAGCGTTGTTAAGCAGATGGCGATCAGAACCTTCCATTGCTGAAAATATCATCGTATGGGAAATCCTCCCGTCTCAGGCGGCCAGAACCGTCCCGTTTCCGCAAACAATTCATCCCGCACTTCTGGCTGCAGTGCAATCCAGAGGCATCCCGACTCTCTACACCCACCAGGATCAGGCCTGGAGAGAGATTACAAGCGGTCAGAGCATCGTTCTGAGCACAGGGACAGCCAGCGGGAAATCTTTAGCATACAACCTGCCGGTGCTGGACCGGCTGTTGAAGAATCCCGAAACGCGGGCGCTTTACATTTTTCCAACCAAGGCATTGGCCCAGGACCAGTCGTCCAGCCTGCACGAGTTGGTCGGCGAATTTTTCTCCCTCCCGATGGCAGTCTACGATGGGGATACCCCTGCAAACGCCCGGCCTGCATTAAGGGCAAATGCGCGCCTCCTGCTCAGCAACCCGGACATGCTACATACCGGCATCCTGCCTCATCATACCCGCTGGGCGGATTTCTTTCAAAATCTGCGATTTGTGGTGATCGACGAGCTGCATATTTATCGCGGGGTGTTTGGCTCGCATGTAGCCAACGTGATCCGGCGCTTGAAACGGATCGCTCAATTCTATGGCTCTTCCCCGCAGTTTATCCTGACCTCTGCCACGATTGCCAACCCGATCGAGCTCGCTCAAAGGCTGGTTGAAGAGCCCGTCAGCCTGATCGCGGAGAACGGCGCCCCGCGCGGTCCTCGGTATTTTCTGATTTATAACCCTCCGGTGGTGGACGAAAGTCTCGGCCTGCGCCGCAGCGCCTTGCTCGAAAGCGTCCGTCTGGTTGAGGATCTACTCCAATATAATATTCAGACGATCATCTTCGGTCGCTCCCGGCGGTCCGTCGAAATTCTGCTGACCTATTTGCGCGAGCATGATCCGGTCCCCCCGAGAGATGCGCCTGATTCGAAGCCCAAAATCGGGAGCAGCCAGGCTAACGGTATACATGCATTACGCGGCTATCGCAGCGGTTATCTTCCCAGACAACGCCGGGCGATTGAGCAGGGGCTGCGGAAAGGCGAAGTCAGGGCAGTGGTGGCGACCAATGCCCTGGAGCTGGGCATTGATATCGGCGGGATGGGTGCCTGCGTGATGGCGGGTTACCCCGGCACAATCGCTTCGACCTGGCAACAAGCCGGACGAGCGGGGCGCGGTGAGGAGCCATCCCTGGCGATGCTGGTGACAACCGCCAGCCCATTAGATCAATTTATCGCCCATCACCCCGAGTATTTCTTTGGCAGATCTCCCGAAAATGCTTTAATCAATCCGGATAATCCCCTGATCCTGCTCAACCACCTGCGCTGTGCAATGTTTGAGCTGCCCTTCAAGGACACAGAAAGGTTTGGGAGCCTGCCTGTTGAGCAAACCCAGGAATTCCTGGATTTTCTTCTCCAGGAAGGCATCGCCCTCCATTCTGGCAACAAATATTTTTGGCTGGCTGACAAGTACCCGGCAGAAGCGGTTTCCTTGCGCAGCGCTTCGCCACAGAAGGTGATCCTGCAAGCGAATCTGACGGATGGAGTGTCAACCATCGGTGAAATCGATCAAGCCAGTGCCTTATGGATGGTCCACCCGCAAGCGGTTTATTTGCACGAAGCGGAAACCTACCTGGTGGAAGCATTGGATCTCGAGCAAGGAATTGCAGTCTTGCGCCCGGCTGAGCTGGATTATTACACTGAGCCGCAAAGAAGCACGACTGTTCAACTGATTGCAGCGATCGACCAGACAAAAGTCAAAGGCGGCGAGAAAGGGTTTGGAGATATCCAGGTTACTTCGCAAGTCACCGGTTTTCGGAAAGTACGCTGGAACACCCATGAACAGCTAGGTTTCGGTGAACTCAACCTTCCCCCAAATGAGCTGCAAACCAACGGCTACTGGATCGCATTGTCGCCTGAAACGATTGACCACCTGCGGGAACAAAATTTGTGGACGAATGATCCCAACGATTATGGGCCAGGCTGGACAAAAGTGAAAGAAGTTGTTCGATCCCGGGATGGCTACCGCTGCCAGCTATGCGGCACCGCGGAACAAGGCAAGGCGCATGATGTTCACCATAAAATCCCTTTCCGCTCGTTTGCTTCTCCAGAACAAGCCAACCAGATTCACAACCTGATCACCCTATGCGCATCCTGCCACCATCGGGTGGAAGTCTCACTCCGCATGCGCAGTGGTTTGGCCGGTTTGGCTTACACTTTAGGGCAGCTGGCGCCTTTGTTTCTCATGTGTGACGTCCATGATCTCGGCTCTCTCTCAGAACCGCAATCCACCCTCGCTGATGGCAATCCAGCCGTTATTCTCTATGACCAGGTCCCGGCCGGGATTGGTTTCTGCCAGCAATTATTTGAGCTTCACGGCCTGCTGGTACAACGCGCGGCAGAGCTGATCAACCAATGTGAATGCCGGGATGGCTGTCCCTCCTGCGTGGGACCGGCTGGAGAAAATGGCTCAGGGGGAAAGAAAGAGACTCTTGCATTATTGAATGAATTAATTTAGTCGAGTGATGGTATCATCGCATATTGCAGTGATTCAAGTATATTGTTATGCCAACACTTTCTGAGAGACTCAAATCTTTAGGAGTAGGAGTAGGAACGCAAGGGCTTTCATCCTCCGCACGTCCAGCCAGGCGATTTCCTATCGAACAGGTGGTTGACGGTCGCATCTTTGACACTGTTTTTGGGCAGTCATTCGTTGCAGAACAACACTACCCCCTTGAGCACCGTCACGGCTTGACCCCGCTTCTTCTGTCTGCTTCCTTGCAGAAAATCTCAGCCTGGTTGAACATCCCAAGCCTGGCAAGCATTCATCTAACCGATTTCATCTTCCTGGACACTGAGACCTCGGGGCTGGCAGGTGGGAGCGGCACGCTGGTTTTTTTGATTGGGGTTGGCAGGTTTGATCAGGAAGGTTTCCATCTGGCACAATACTTCTTACGCGATCCCCTGGAGGAGCCGGCTCAGTTGACCGGATTGCTCAGCTACCTCAGCGAGTTCCAGGGCATCGTAACTTATAATGGCAAAGCATTCGATATCCCATTATTAAATTCACGATTTATCTTGAATGGAGAAGCCTCGCCTTTCAGGGAAATCGTCCACCTTGATCTGCTGCCTCTGGCGCGCCGCATCTGGCGGGACCGCCTGCCCAGCCGCTCCTTAGGAAATATCGAACAAGATATCCTGGGAGCCACCCGGACCGAGGAAGATGTGCCAGGCTGGTTGATCCCGTCGATGTATTTTGATTTC
>JAGDMX010000217.1 GCA_017860725.1 Chloroflexota bacterium
GTAGGTCGCGGACCGAATCCCCCTGGCCCTGTTGGCGGGGTTGGTAGACGCCGCAACGGCCCCGGGCTGCTGCGATAGCCGAAGCGCAACACCCGCCGACGCGCCTTGGCGCGGCTGTAAGGCTGGATGGTGCCATGGATGATACGGGACCTTTCCCCGTATCATCCACATCAACCTTCTTAAAATCGTACCTGGTTGGAGACCTGCAATAAGTAGACGATTCACATGACACAGGAAACGCCCAAACTCCGCAAGACAAGTAATGCTTACAATATCTTTATTCTGGTCCTGACTATCCTCTCTCTGGCAGTGATGGTGGTGATGCTGCTGCCCATATCGGATGCAACTTTACAGTTGCTTTCGATTTATGACAACCTGATCTGCCTCATTTTCCTGATCGACTTCTTCCTCAACCTGCGCGGGGCAGCCAAGAAATCCGATTACTTTATCAAAGAACGCGGCTGGCTCGACCTGCTTGGCTCGATCCCTTCGTTAGGGCTTTTGACCAATGCCGGAAAATATGTTGGCCTCTTTCGCCTGGCCCGCCTGAGCCGGTTAGCGCGCATCGTGCGCCTGTTGCGCGGCGAAAACAGAAAGACGCTGGTCAAGGATATCCTCGAAAACCGCAGCCGGTACGCGACATTTCTTACCATCTTGCTGACCATCCTGGTGCTGACCGTTTCCAGCACGCTCGTGCTCCAGTTCGAGAGCCAGTCGCCAGATGCGAATATCACCACAGGTGGGGACGCGCTCTGGTATTCGATGGTGACCATCACCACGGTGGGTTATGGCGACTTCTACCCGGTCACTGCTGCGGGACGAATTACAGCCATGTTCATCATGTTCATGGGCGTCGGGATCATCGGCGCCCTGGCCAGCATCCTGGCCAGCCTGCTGGTCGGGTCATCCTCTGAACCTGCGGAAGAGGAGGAAACCCCGGCGGCCGAGCCTTTCCCTTCTGTCGAGGAGGAACTCAAGGCCATCAAGGATGAACTGGCGGTCATGCATCAAATGATCGAAAAAATGTCTGCAGAAATTAAATAAAGAAAGGGAGAAATGATTGACCCACAAGTAAGACCTAAATCCTATCTCCGACTGATGGCGCTCGTCATTTTGTTAGGCTTGATCAGCGCCTTAATCACCTTTACCTTTATGGCTCTCGTCCATCAAGGAACGTATCTACTGTGGACAGAAGCCGCACAGGCGCTGGGTATTGCTCCGCCTCTGTTTACCTTGCTGGTTTGTACCCTCGGCGGTTTGTTGGTTGGGCTGCTGGTAAAGTTCTTTGGCGATCATAGCGGCATCTTTTTCGAAGTGATGCGCGAATTTGGTAAAACCGGACGCTTTGATTATCGCAATGCCCCCGGGATCGTGATCACCGCCTTCGTGTCACTACTCTCCGGCGCGAGTTTAGGCCCCGAAGCGCCGCTGGCGGATGCCTGCGGCGGAATCGGCACTTTGGTCTCCGATAAGTTCAAGCTTGATGAGCAGGAAACGCGCACGTTGGGCTATTCCGGCGTGAGTGGGATGCTGGCTGCATTTATCACCAATCCATTTGGCGGGGCGCTGCTGGGTTTGGAGTCAGCCCAAGGCGGGGTGACCGGCAAGGCGGCATACTTCTGGGTGCTGTTCCCCAGTCTATTGGCATCAGCTGTATCAACGGTGGTCTTCGTCCTCCTCACCGGAACATTCTTCGAGACTTTATACAAGTTCCCAAAATATACTCCTCGGCTGGTGGATATGTTATATGCCGCGCCACTGGGCGTGCTCGGTGCGGTGGTTGGCGTGCTGTTTATGCTCTCTCTCAAACATCTGCAACAGCTCTTTCAGGCATTGAAGGGGCGCCTGGTGCTGCGCGGCGTGCTCGGCGGCCTGGGCATGGGGGTCATCGGCGCCCTTTTACCGCTGACTCTATTTTCGGGCGAGGAAGAAACGACTGAACTGATCACCGATGCGGCGGAGATAGGCGTGGTGATGCTGATTGTGTTAGGTTTAATGAAGCTGTTCGCCACCTCCCTCCTGCTCGCCACAGGCTGGAAAGGTGGCTATATCTTCCCGATCATGTTCGCCAGCGTCGCTTTGGGCATGGCCATCGATCTACTGTTTCCCGGCATTCCCGTGGCGGTCGCCGTCGCAGCGACGATGGCGGGCGCGCTCGTTGCTACTTTGAGAGCGCCTTTGTATGCGGCGCTCTTTACTTTGGTTCTGGTGCAGAAAGAAACCGCCTCGGTGATTGCTGTGGCTGTGGTTGTCGGCGCCTTGCTCACAGCTTTTTTGGGGTTGCGTGAGGCACGGCGAGCAGCCGCACAGGCGCAAACTGCTCAGGATGTTAGTCATGAATAAACTATCCGGCCGGTTGGTAGTTTACCTGGTGGGGGGAGCTGCGATTTTTGTGATCTTGTTCGGAATCCGCGGCTCTGCCTACATTATCAATCCGATCCTGCTGGCTGCTGTCATCACCATCACGGTTCTACCCGTCCCAGGCCGATTAACGAAGCGTGGGCTCCCCGGTTGGTTGGCATTGGTACTGACCATTGGAATGGTTGTACTGATATTGTTGCTGGTTATCGCCACAGTATTCTTCTCGATTACCAAGTTAACCACTGAGATACCGGCATACACCACAAGCGCCTCGCAACAAACCACCGAGGAACCTGCTACGGATTCGGCGACTGAGACAACCACACAACCATCCGAAGTGTCCGTCCAGGTTGGTGAAATCGCTCAAGGTGTGATAGCGAGCGTGCTCAATCTGCTGGTCCAATTTGGGTGGGCTCTGGTAATCTTCTTTTTTATGATCAGCGCGGCCATTACATTACCTAAACCTTCCCGGCTGGGGCTGGATCCGAATGCTCCAACTATCGGACGAATAACCCATCTCACTGAAGATGTACGCAAGTATATGACCGTCCTGACCGGGATTAATTTATTGGTGGGCCTCGGCGATACCATCTTCCTCCTGTTACTGGGGGTGGATTACGCCTTGCTGTGGGGGCTGCTGGCCTGGTTCATGGGGTATATCCCTTCAATTGGTTTCATCATTGCCTTGATCCCACCTGTGCTCATGGCTTACGCTCAGTACGGCCTGGAGACCGCGCTGATTGTCCTGGTTGGATATATATTGATCAACGGCGGTGTGCAGAACTTCATCCAACCCAAGCTCATGGGGCAGCGGTTGAAAATCTCGCCGGTGGTCGTGTTCGTCGGTTTGTTTATCTGGGGTTACCTACTGGGTGGGATTGGGGCGCTCCTGGCGGTGCCACTCACCCTGCTGGTGCTGATCATTATGGAGAATTTTGAAGGCACACGTCCTCTGGCGATCCTGATGCGCTACACAGGTGAGGAGAAAGAAGAGGAAAGAAAACAGGCTGAACAACATGTGAAGGGATTGTGGGGAAAATTGAGAGGAACATTCAGCTCTGATCGTGAGTCTGAGGATTTGAATAAGTGAGCCATCGTGATAATATCTGGGAGGCGAATATATAAACACTCAAGATAATAATATCCACCGCCTACCTGGTATGTATCGCTCTCTACCCATCATAAATTGGCTACCGCAGAGTGAGTCACCTTGCCCTTGGATAGGCAAAGCAGTGTCTCCATGACTAAATTAACTTCGCTCAGGGATTTCACCCTAGAAATTTACCAAATCTGGGTCAGCGAAAAACCCAATCAATTGGCAGCTGCCCTGTCATATTTTGGTATGTTCTCTTTTGCAGCGGTGATATTCATTGCTTTTTGGCTAGCTAGTTTTTTTATCAACGAGGCGGCAGCCGCCGAGCAATTTTACTCACGGATTGAGGCAGTCTTAGGAGCAGAAACAGCAGCATTTATCCAGGAATCAGTATCCACCATAGCGGCATCCACCTCTGGTGGATCCTTGATTGTATCGGTAGTTAGCTTGATATCTCTCCTGTTTGCAGCGATGGGGCTGTTCTTGCAACTTAAGTATGTACTTAACAGAATCTGGGGGGTGCCACTAACACAGAGGGGACAAAAGTTAGCGCCTATCCGTCAAAGATTATTTGCATTTATCATGGTCATTGCCTTAGGGCTGTTGGTCATTTTGACAACGGTGATCAACGTGGCCTTTGCCTGGTTTGGCTCAGTCGTCGAAGATTACACTGGCGATAGTGGTTTGGTATCTGCCCTTAATCTTCTTGCTCTTCTGGGCGTCATCGTCCTGGCCAACGCTTTTATTTATAAAGTGCTGCCTGATGTCAGGATCGCCTGGCGGGATGTTTGGCCTGGATCTGTCGTCGCTACCTTTCTGATGGCACTCGGAGGTCTGGTGATCGGATTGTATTTTCGAATTGGCGGCATCAACTCCAGCTTTGAGGCGGCCGGCGCGTTTGCTGTCTTGATGATCGCCATATATTACTTTGCACAAATATTCCTGGTCGGTGCAATCATTACCAGGGTTTATGCACACAAGCATGGCTCAATGCGCGAGTCGCCCACCAACAATCCGCCCAGCTCTGACATGGAGCATAGCGGGTGAAAGTCTCGCCATTCCAATCGGTTGCAACACCAGCAGGCAGGTAGGCTTTGCCTTCGCAATATGAGTAGCGGTCTTGGATATGGACTTTAAGCATGGTTCTCTCCTTTCTGTCCAGCATGGCCTTAAAATAAAAAAGCCCGCCCCAGACTCAACGAACTGAGTCCGAGGCGGGCTGGGATAGGCTGTATGGATGGTCACGGATAGCAGGCGACACCTCGTTCGCTTTGCAACGGGGCGATGCTCCAGCCTGCGTCCGCTCCCCAGGTGCCCAGGCGGTGCCCTACGGGGTCACCAGCACCTATGGGGTAGGATATTTAATTATTTACCACCCCCATGTTCACTTTGGGATCGCACGATACCTATTCAATACCATGTGAAAAACACACTGGGGTGTTTTTGGGGACAATCCAGAGGAAATAGCTGTTGTATGTGGTAGGAAAATGCGCGATACTAGAATCAATGATTAGGGTTCGTTCAGGAACCAAGATAGACAAACCCCAAGTATACAGATCAGGGGAGGAGACCTTGAATTCCCAAATTAAGTATCCTGTTAAAAAGATGAAGATGACTACTGACATCCCGTCACAAATTTTGACGCCGGACACAGTCGAGTCCCGACTCGGGACGCTGCAGTTCTTCGACGGCTTTCCGGATGATGCTACCATCGAGAAGGTTTATGACAACCTCGATTTCCAGCACGGGGTGCAAGCCTACTTGACCGCATTGCCGGGGGCAGTGCTCTATGCCCTCCGAGAGGGCCTTCGTAGTGCAGGTGTGAATGACAACCAAACGATGGGTATTACAGAAACCATGATGGATTCAAAGTCGTTGGTCGCTATGCCCAACTGCGATTCAATCTATTGCTTTATGTGGCTGGACTTGAAGGAA